>NZ_JBAMDI010000270.1:0-3469 GCF_036961695.1 Pseudomonas sp. CGJS7
AAGATCTTCGGCGGTCTGATATCGGTGATCCTGCTCGGCGTGTACGTGCACCTGATCCTGGTTGCGGTGAAGGTGGTGAACTGCGCCGGCGCGGCCTGCGCCAAGGAGTATCCGATCACGTACTTCAACGACGGCATGGCCCAGGCCTTGTCGGTGATCGGTGGTTTGGTCTCGGCCTTGGTGATCGCCGAGCTGGCCTTGGCCAAACCCGGCGAGGCGCCGGCGGCGCGGGTGTTGGCCGAAGACGCCTCGGTGGGCGCGGCACGGACGGTGGCGGCGGTGTCGATCGCTTTCGTGCTGGTATGGATCGGCGCGGGATTGACCGCGTTCATGGTCGGGCTCTACCACCCCGGCGTGTTGCCGGTGCTGACCACCCACGGTCAGGCTTGGCTGGGTCTGGCGGTGTCGGCGGCGTATGCGTATTTCGGATTGAAGCCCGGCGGCAAGTGAGCCGCCATTCGCGCCTGGGTTACTCGGTTCGCCCGGCGGCCTGAGGGGCTTGCGCATCCAGTGCGGCGCCATCGCGCAACCGCTGCAATCGCGGGTACAGCGAACGCGGCCCGTCGCTGCCCAGCCAATCGGCGACTTCGCGCTTGGCCGCGGCGTAATGGCGCGTATGCCGGCCGCCTTCGAAAGCGAAAAATTCCGCGCCGGTGTCGAGCTCGCGCACAAACCGGCTGTCGCCGCCGTCGAACGATTCGGCGAATTGCGCACGGTAGTCGACCTGCATCGCCACGCCTTCGTCGAACCACACCGGGATCGCGCGCAGACGGGTCAGGAAGCCGACCCGGTCCGCCAACTCCGCGTGCATCAGTTCATGCGCGAGCACGTCGACGTTGCGGCCTTGCGGGCCGATCACCACGCAACTGCGGCCGGGCAGGAAGTCGGTGCTGCCGGTGGCGTTGCGCGGGCGCGGCCAGAAGGCGGCCGGATCGTCGAGAAACAGCACCACCGCTTGCGCGCGCGGCGCGCGGTAAACGCGGGCGATGCGATCCTGCGCCTGTTTACGCAAGGCCATGGCCTGTTGCCTGCGTTCGGCCGAACTGCCGGTTTGCACCAGACTGCCGTCGGCCAAGGTGTCGAATCCGGCCAGACCGACAGCCGCGCACGAGGCGGGGCCGGGCAAGGCGTAGGCGAATGCGGACGCGGTTGCGGCCAAGCCGGCCACGGCTAACAGAGCGAGGATGACGGGCCGCTTGGGGATGAACTTCATCGGTTCCTTCCGACCTGGCGCTTGCCTTCAGTTCGACACGGCGACCGTGGCGGCGGCAAGCGCCGATGGTCATGGTGCCGAGCTAGCCGGCGCCGGATACGTGCGATCGGAAGCGGGCCAGATCGCCGACCGCGGCCTGCAGGTGGCGCAGGCATGACGGCAAATCCGCGGCCGTGCGTTGCGGCAAGCGTTCGAGCGGATCCTGGCCGCCGTCGTCGTTGCCGACCCAGGCTTCGGTGTCGATCAGCCAAGCCTCATCGGACCAAAGCAGGTCCACGCCCAGATCGAACTCGCGCCCGTCGCCGGCATGCACGATCAGACCCAGCGCTAGGCAGCCGCGATACTCGATGACCGAGCCGGCCCGATGCAGGTTGAACGGGCGGCCGCTGAGGTTGAAGGTCACGCTCGCGTTGGCCGCGCCCGCTGCGATGAAGTCTTGGCGAAGCTGTCGCAGTTGTTCGATCCGGTCTTGCAC
Organism: Pseudomonas sp. CGJS7; assembly: GCF_036961695.1. Lineage (NCBI taxonomy): Bacteria > Pseudomonadati > Pseudomonadota > Gammaproteobacteria > Pseudomonadales > Pseudomonadaceae > Pseudomonas > Pseudomonas sp. CGJS7. Next base: position 1,689 of record NZ_JBAMDI010000270.1, read on the forward strand.
AGCGTTGAGGAAACTAGCGACATCGACGCTCGCCGCGTCCATGCTCAACGCTCCGCGGACGTTGCGGTCGCTGGTTCCGAACTAGCCGACAGATGCGCCAGCGAGCGTTCCGGCGGGCCGAACAGCTGGCCCAGCGCGCCGCGCAGGCCGCGCGCGCGGTACGCATCGCGGAACATCGCGATCCATTCGTGGAAGGTCAGCTTGATCGGGTTGTGGCTGTGCACCTGGCCGATGATCCCGTACTCGCAAGGCACCGCATCGTCCTCTTCGACATAGGTGCCGAACAGCTTGTCCCAGACGATCAGCACGCCGGCGTAGTTGCGGTCGATGTACTTGGCGTTGCGCGCGTGGTGCACGCGATGGTGCGAAGGCGTGTTGAACACCTTCTCCAGCCAGCCCAGCTTGCCCACCGCCTGGGTGTGGACGAAGAACTGGAAGGCCAGATTGATCGCCACCACCGCGACGATGTGCTTGGGGTCGAAACCGATCCAGGCCAGCGGCAGCCAGAACACCCACATGCCGGAGATCGGATAGGTCAGGCTTTGCCGGAACGCGGTCGACAGGTTCAGGCGTTCGGAGGAATGGTGGGTGACGTGCGAGGCCCACATCCAGCGGATGCGGTGGCTGGCGCGGTGGAACCAGTAGTAGAAGAAATCCTGCGCCACGAACAGCGCGGCGACGGTCCAGACCGAGGCCGCGGGCAGGTCGAACAGGCGATAGGAGTACACCCAGTAGTAGATGCCGATCACCAGCAGCCAGGCGATTGCGTCGCTGGCTTGATGCATCAGCGCCAGCGCCGCGTTCGACAGGGTGTCGCGCAGGCTGTATTGCTCCGGCCGGCGTTTGCGCCAGTACCACGCTTCCAGCGCGATCAACAGCAGGAACACCGGCGCCAGCGCGAGCAGGATCCATTCTTCCATCAGCGTCGCTCCGCGCGCCAGGCCGCTTCCAGTACTTGCGCCATGCGTTCCAGGCAGCGCTGCATCGCCTCGCGCATGAAACCGCGCAGCAGCGGCGCCGCGATCGGCCATGCCAGCGCGCTGGTGAGTTCGAAGTCGTAGCGCCACACCACCCGGGTCGCGTCGTTGCCGTTGCCGTGCTCGGCTTCGAAGGTCCACTCGGCGTGGCCCTCGCGCGCCAGCCACGCCAATGGGGGGCGCATGCCGCTGAGGACGTAGGCGTGGCGGTGCGGCGGTTCCAGCGCGGTGATGCGTTCCATCAACTTGGAGCCGTCGCGATTTTCCAGCGCGCGCAGGCTGCCGATGGCGGGCGGTGCGAGGGGGGTGATGCGCTTGAGTCCGGGGATGGGGCCGCAGCCGTCGAACAGGGCGGGGAAGCGTTCGCTGTCGAGGGCGAGCGCGAACACCGCCTCGGGCGCGGCGGCTATGCGGCGTTCGGCGGTGAGGGACAGGTGCATGGGGGGAGTCTAGGAGTGGGGTGAGGGGGCTGTCCACACGCTTACGTATGTTTTGTGAGGAGGGCCGGCTTGCGGTGGGGTTTAGGGCGGCGAGTGGTTGGCGCGCTGAGCTGCGTCTACAAAGGTCGTCGGATCTTTGCAGCGTGCCATTGCTCTCCCTTCTCCCGCTTGCGGCGACCGCAGGGAGTGCAAGGCTGAGAAGGTGCCCGAAGGGCGGATGAGGGGGCTTTTGCTTTTGCTTTTGCTGTTGCTCTGGCCCGGCGGCGCAAGTAACTCGCGATAGCAGTAGGACACCCGAAGGGCGGCGCGCAGGACGCGCGCCGTGTTCCGCCCAGGCCATGGATGGCCTGTGCGGAACATGCCT
>NZ_JBAMDI010000271.1:0-3458 GCF_036961695.1 Pseudomonas sp. CGJS7
ACTTCGCCACGGGTGCGATCTTGCTTTGCTCCAGGAACAACTTGCGCGCCGCCACACCGATATCCGGGTGATCGATAAAAAAGCCCTGCACGCCCAGGCCATACAACTGCAGCGCCTCGCCCAACGCGCTCTGATCCACGCCGTTGGCGGTCTGAGTCAGGAACGGTTCCTCAGCGCGCACGGTGTAGGGATGCACCTGCAACCCCAACGCCAGCGCGCGGCCGAGCACGGGATGGACAAAACCGGTGTTGCGGGTGGCGAGCAAGGCATGCCCGTCGCCGTCGGCATCGCGCTTGGCCGGCAACGGCGCGCGCGGGATCAGGCTGGTCTTCGACGGCCCCAGGCCAGAGACGTAGTGCTGCTGCATCCATTCCAGCGCGGCGGTTTCGGTGAGCGCGCCGAACGGCGTCTTGGCGTCGATCCCGCCGGGAATCGCACCGATCAATCCGCCGTAGATCGCTTTCAGATCGGCCTTGCGCTCGGCGTTGTAGACGAAGTCGTACGGGCGGTCGCGCTGGAAATCGCCGTACAGCTGCACCAGCGGCAGATCGATCCCGGCCTTGGCCATGATCGATTTCAGCTCGATCAGATTGGCGATCTCGAAACTCTGGATGTACACGCGGCGCGGATCGGTGAAGCCCTCGGCCACCAGGGTCGCGACCAGTTTCTCGCCGAGCGAGATATGGATCGGCGATCCGTCCAGATGCCTGCCTTCGCTGGCGAACCAGGTCGGGTGCTTGGTTTCCGGGTAAATGCCGATGACGCGCCCGTCGCGGCTCTCCTGTTTGGCCAGCGCGATCACTTCCTTCAAGGTCGCGATCTGGAACTGGCCGTCGAAGCGGGTATTGCCCGGGCGGATCTGCGCAATGCGTTCCTTGGCGCGCAGGGTCTTGAGTTCGGCGAGGGTGAAGTCCTCGGTGAACCAGCCGGTCAGGCGCTCGCCGTCGATGGTCTTGCTGGTCTTGCGCTCGGCGAATTCGGGATGCGCGGCGACATCGGTGGTGCCGGAAATTTCGTTCTCGTGGCGCACCACCAGTTCGCCGTCGCGGGTGGCGACCAGGTCCGGCTCGATGAAATCGGCGCCTTGCGCGATCGCCAGGCGATACGCCTCCAAGGTGTGCTCGGGCCGATAGCCGCTGGCGCCGCGGTGGGCGATCACGATCAGGCCTTGTTGGCCGACGGCGGCGGCGGTGGATTCGGTCATCGGCGTTTTCGCGGGCGGCTGGGCGGGAGCTTGGGCGACAGCGGCGGCGCTTGCGGCGCACAGCGCCAGCGCGGCCAGCGACCGGCGCAGACTCGGCCGGCTCGGAACAGGGAAATGCGGCATTACGGAATCCTACCTTGTCGTACACGGCCGGGGAGCGGCGGCGATGCGCCGCCGCCTCAGTCTGCCGTGGCCGCATGACAGCCAGCCCAGCCGCACAAGTGGGCCGCCTGCGACGACCCGAGCCGGGCCGTCGCGGGCATCGGTCACTTATGGCTGGCCGCGCCCACCGCCGCCACCGTCACCGTTCCGCCGCCCACGGTGATGAAGATGCGGTCCGGCGAGCCCTTGCCGCCCGGGTACACCTCGATGGTGTTGACGCTGCCCTTGACCTTCTGCGCCGTGATGTTGTCCTTGGCGAGCACGCCCAGCCACTGATTGACCTGGTCGCCCTTCACCGGCTCGGTCTGCTCGGCCAAGGTGGCGATCTCCTGGATCACCGCCTCGGCCTGGGTGGGATCGGCCAGTTTCTGGATCTTCTTGTCGCTGACATCGTTGACGAATTCGTACGGCATACAACCTCCTGCGGTGTCCGCATTCGATGGCCCGGGCGCCGACGGCGCCTGGCGCGGAACCGCCTGCGGCAGCGATATCGAACGCCCGGCCGTCCCGCACCCAATGACAACGCCGACCGCGCGGGTGCGTGAACCGCCCCGCCCCGTCCGAGCGCGAATCCATGCTGCGCCGCCTCCATCCGCCACCGTCCGCGATCCGCCCGCGCAGCCGCTATGATGCGGCGGTCATTCGGAAGGAGCGCTCGATGAGCCTGGTCGCCAAGATCCTGCGGCACAAGTCGGTGGAACAGTTGCAAGCGGAAGCGGGCAAACGCTCGGACTTCCGGCGGGTGTTGGGGTTATGGCAACTCACCGCGATCGGCATCGGCGGCATCATCGGCGTCGGCGTGTTCGTGCTGGCCGGCCATCAGGCCGCCGAGAACGCCGGTCCGGCGGTCGCCCTGGCGTTCCTGATCGCCGGCATCGCCAGCGCCGCGGCCGCGCTGTGCTACGCCGAGTTCGCCGGGATGATCCCGGTCACCGGCAGCGCCTACACCTACAGCTACGCGACCCTGGGCGAGCTGGCGGCGTGGTTGATCGGCTGGGACTTGCTGCTGGAGTACGCCTTGATCGTGGCGGTGGTGGCGATCGGCTGGTCGGGCTATGTGCAGGTGCTGCTGGAAGGCCTGGGCATCCACCTGCCGGTATGGGCGCAAGGCGCGATCGGCACCGGCGAAGGCCGGGTGTTCAACGTGATCGCCGCCGGCGTGACCCTGGCGGTGTCGGCGTTGCTGGTGTTCCGCACCGAATGGGGCGCGCGCTTCAACACCTTCGTGGTCGCGATCAAGGTGCTGGCGGTGCTGCTGGTGATCGGCGTGGGCGTGTTCTACATCGACATCGCCAACTGGGTGCCGTTCATTCCCGAGCGCGTGATCGGCGCCGACGGCGTCGGCCACTTCGGCTTCGCCGGTGTCGGCACCGCCGCGGCGGTGGTGTTCTTCGCCGTGTTCGGCTACGACACCCTGACCACCGCGGCCGAGGAATCCAAGAACCCGCAGCGCGATCTGCCGCGCGCGGTGCTGTTGTCGCTGGGCGTGTCGATGGCGCTGTACCTGGCGGTGTCGCTGGTGCTGACCGGCATCGCCCACTACTCCACCCTGGACGGCGACGCGCCGGTGTCGGACGCGTTCGCGGCGTTGGGCCTGCCGTGGATCGCCAAGGCGATCGCGTTCTCGGCGGTGATCGGCATCGCCAGCGTGCTGTTCGCCTTCATGCTGGGCGCGGCGCGGATCTGGTTCTCGCTGTCGCGCGACGGCCTGCTGCCGGGCTGGTTCGCCAAGATCCATCCCAAGTACGGCACCCCGCACCGCCCGACCGTGGTGCTGGGCGTGTTCACCGCGCTGGTCGCCGGGTTCCTGCCGATCGGCGAGGTCGCCAAGCTGGTCAACATCGGCGTGCTCTCGGCCTTCATCATCATCTGCGCCTCGGTGTGGGTGCTGCGGGTGCGCAAGCCGGACCTGCACCGCGCCTTCCGCACCCCGCTGGTGCCGCTGATCCCGATCATCGGTATCGGCTTCTCGATCTGGCTGTTGGCCGAACTGGCGGCGATCACCTGGCTGATCTTCCTGATCTGGGTGTCGCTGGGGCTGTTGGTGTATTTCGCTTACGGCATCCGGCATTCGAAGTTGGCGCAGGAACAG
>NZ_JBAMDI010000272.1:0-3368 GCF_036961695.1 Pseudomonas sp. CGJS7
GACCGGCGTCATTGCCGGTCGCCAGCGTTTCTCCACGCGCAGACGCGGAGAAACGCCGCCCCCGACGCTTACGGCTTGCCGCAGCGATACCGATCCGTCTCGATGAACCCATTGCGCTGGGCGATCTCGCGGTCGTAGCAGCCCTGGGTGCCGTAGCTGCGATGGCGCTGGGTCGAGTGCCCGGTGGCATGCCGCTCCGGCCGCGGCACGCCGTAGTTCCAGCCGGCCTCGCCTGCGAAGCTGTTGCGCTTGCTCTGCGCGATCGGCGCCTGGCCGCGTCCCGGCGTCTGCAACAGATCGGCGTTGTCGAAGATCTTCATCGTGGTGACGATGCGTTGCGCGCTGCCCGACGGCACCACGCTCAGCGAACCGTCGAAACCGAAGCGCTGGGCATGCGTGGACAAGCCCGGCGCGCCGCCGCCGAGGCGGGTCACGGTCTGGGTGTCGTTCCACTCGCCCTTGACCCCGTCCGGATTCTCCTCGGCGCCCCAGCCGTGCAGGTTGGTGTTGCCGACGATGCGTTCGACCGTGGTGTATTGGCGGCCCTTGGCGGTGTCGACGTAGCCGCTGGCGCGCAGGCGGTGGCCGCCGCGGGTGTCGACTTCGAAGCGGCCGTCGGGCAATGCGCGGTAGGTGGATTGCGCCGCCAGCGGAGTGAGTTGATAGCTCAGCAAACGGCCGCCGGTGGCGGCGCGGCGCGGGTCGGTCCAGGCCTGCAGATTCGGTTGCAGGGTCCAGCCGGAGGCGCCGTCGGGCAGGTTGGCCACGCGGAAACGGATTTCGTGCGCGCGGCCGTCGTTGACCAGGCCGATGAAGGGCGACAGGTCGTAACGGATCGGTTCGATGTTGAACGCGCGCGGCGCCGGAATCACGTACCACAGGAACGGATTGGACCAGCCGCCGGTGTAGATGTGCGGATACGGCATGGCGATGCCGGCGACGCGGCCGTCGATCAACACCTGCACTTCGCGATACGGCCCGTGTTGCGCGGGGCAGGAGTAGTTGGCCTGCGGCGGCGCGGTGAAGTACCAGAACTCTTCGCAACCGCCGCCCGAGCCGGTGGCGTAGACCTCGCCGATCCAGCGGGTGGCGTTGGCCGGCAAGGTGTAGTCGCCGATCAGGTCGCTGCCGTCGCGGCGCTCGTTGGCCAGCGGCGCGACCCGGTCGGCCGCGTCCACCGCCGGGTGGCGGCGGTCGGCGTTGTAGAACACCACCCGCGCCTGGATATAGATCACGCCGGTGTAGGTCTGGTTGACCACGTTGCCCAGGTACATGCGCACCGCTTGCGGCGATTTCAGCAGCGAGGCATAGGCGCTGATGTCCTTCTCGACATGCCAGCCGATGCCGTCGCGCGAGGGCTCCGGGGTGCTGGTCGACAACACGGTCATACCGCCGATCTGCAAATAGCCGAGCCGGTCGAACTGCACGCCCTTGACCTGTCCGTCCATCTCCAGCACCACCTTGCTCCACGGCCCGGGGCAAGCGGCCGGCGGCGCGATCGCGCCGGGATGCCATTCGAAATCGGCGAACGCGGTGTCGAGAATCTCGACCGTGCAACTGCGGGTGTCCGGCCGCGCCACCGCGGGATCGGCGGTGCGCGGATCGTCCCAATCGGTTCCGAATTCGTCGGCGGCGCGCGCGGGCGCGGCGTTCAGGCACAGCAGCGCGAGCGCGAAAGCGGACAGCGTGGAGGGCAGGCGTGAGGGCATGCGGGTATCCTCGATAGGCGGGGGATGAGCGCGGCGTGGCCGAACGCGGCCAAGGCTTCGAGCTTCCGCGCTGAACGCCGATGCGGCAAGCCGCGCGGATCGCGCCGACCCTTGAATCCTGCGACGGATGCCGCATTTCATCGGCACGGCGCACGCTCGCCGCTCCCCATCCGCACACGCTAACGGAGGCAGTCCATGGCCGGTTCGATCATTCCTGGCATCGGTGCGTTCAAGCAGCGCTTGCCGCAACCCGAAGACGCGCTGCCGGGCCGGGCCGCGCCGCTGCCTTTGCACAACGCGCACTACATCAGTGGCGCGAAGCTGCGCGATGAGTACGTGGGCCTTGCCCGGGTGCAATTCGGCATGGGCTGCTTCTGGGGCGCCGAGCGCAAGTTCTGGTCGCTGCCGGGCGTGGCGGTCACCGCGGTCGGTTATTCCGGCGGTTACACGCCCAATCCGACCTATCGCGAAGTGTGCAGCGGCCAGACCGGTCACACCGAGGCGGTGCTGGTGGTGTTCGATCCGGCCAAGATCGCGTTCGAGCAGTTGCTGAAAGTGTTCTGGGAAAGCCACGACCCAACCCAGGGCATGCGCCAGGGCAACGACGCCGGTACTCAATACCGCTCGGCGATCTATTGCGAAAACGACGCCCAATATCGGGCGGCGTTGGCCAGCCGCGACGCGTTCCAGGTCAAGCTGCGCGAGGCCGGTTATGGCGAGATCACCACCGAGATTCCGCCGCCGCCGGCGCCGGAGTTCTATTACGCCGAAGACGATCACCAGCAATACCTGGCCAAGAACCCGATGGGTTATTGCGGTTTGGGCGGTACCGGCGTGAGTTGTCCGATCGGCTTGGCCTGAACTCGGGATGGGGAATGGGCTGAAGCTTCGCGAGTTGCGCGGAATCCAGCCCGCCGGCCGCTTTCAACCGCCCATTCCCGACTCACCGATTCAAGCGAACTCGCGCGCGAACATCGCCCGCATCTGGGCGATGCCTTCTTCTTGCTCGGGCAGCAAAATGCGCAGGCACGCCTGCGCGAAGGAAATCGGCGAAGTGCCCGGCGCGGTCGCGACCAAGCCATCGCTGACGCAGGCCTCTTCGCGGTAATGCGCGCCGCCGCGGTATCCGGCGACCTCGCTCAGATAACCCGCCTCGTTGCTGGTGTGCGCACGCTCATCCAGCACACCCGCCGCGGCCAGCGCGCGGGTGCCGCCGCAGATGCCGGCGACCGCGCGGCCGGCGGCGACGCGTGCGCGCAACGCGGCCAGGATCGGTTCCGGCGCCGGCGCTTCGTCCCACAGCGGGCTGCCGGGCACCACCCACAGATCGGCGGCCAGCGGATCCAGGTCGGTCAGCCGCTGCTGCGGTTGCAGGGTCAGGCCGCTCATCGTGGTCAACGGCGAACCTTCGATGCTGGCGCTGACCACGTCGACGCCGAACCACGCATGCGCCGCGGCGGCGAGCGGACCGTATTCCCAGTCGGCGGGACGGTCGACCATCATCAGTACCAGAGTCTTGCTCATGCGTTGCGCTTCCTGTTCGCGTGGGCGGCCATGATCGCGATGCGTTCGCGGCCGGGCCAGTGACGTGCGTCAGGTGCGCGCGAAAGTTTGGTAGCCGATCACGATGGCACGGTAACCGACTGTAGGAGCTGCGTC
>NZ_JBAMDI010000273.1:0-3286 GCF_036961695.1 Pseudomonas sp. CGJS7
CAACGTATCCGGCCGCGCCGACGCGCTCACAGCAAGCGGCTGAGATTACGCACCCGCACCTCATCGCGCTCCACGCCGTGCTCGCTCGCGGCCTGCTGGCGAATCCGGTTGAGCAACTCGGCCGGATCGAACGCACCGGGCTCGGCCGGCGCGTAATCCAGGGTGGTCTGCCCCCACACGATGAAGCGGCCGCCGACCAGGATTTCGTAGTCGGCGAAATAACAGTAATGCGCGTCCATCGCCGGACTCAGGTGCCGACGTGGACGTCGTTGCCGCTGTCGGCGCAGCCCAGGTGTTCCAGCGCGATCGCCAGCGCCAGGGTGTAGCTTTGCGCGGCGTAACCGTGGACCAGGCGCAGGCGGCGGCCGCACTGCGGCGCGATCGAGGGTTCCAGCGCGCTCATGTCGTCGTCGTGGACTTCGATGTAGGGCACCGGCAGTTGCGCCAGCGCGCCGCGCAGGTCCTCGCTGGCCGGCAGGCACGCGCCCGGGTCGAGCAGCAGCAGTTCGGCGTTGGCCGCGCGCATGCCGCGCAGGCATTCGACCAGTTCGCTCTCGCTGCGGCAGCTGCGCACCGCGATCGCCTTGCCCGCGCCGGCGGCGCGTTCGACCAGGCTCGCGCGCACTTCGCCGGACAGCGGCGGGACCATCGAATCGACGGCGGCATCGGTGTTGGGACCACGCAGAATCAGGATCGACACGTGGGTACTCGCTTGCGCGCTCGGAGCGGCGCGCCTTGGAGTTCACTGTAGGAACAGGGGGCGTAAAGGCGCTATGCGGTGGAGGGCTGGGGGCGTAAAACCGGCGTTAACTCTTGCGGGCGCTCACCCCAACCCCACCCCGGCCCAAACGCATAGCGTTCGGGCGTTCGCGGACGCGCGAGCCAATGGCTCGCAAGCGGCGTCCGCTCACCCCGCAAGCGGGAAAGGGGCTCTATTCACCGCCTTTTGGCGTGCTGCGCGGTCTCAGCCGTGAATCTTTTCCCCACGCGCCAACATCGCCACGAACTTCTCAATCCGACTCGCCCGCGTCTCCGCTTTCTTCGCCGTCTCCACCCGCCACAACACGGCGTAGCGGTTGGTCTTGTCCAAGCCCTCGAAAAACGCCCGCGCCTTGGGCTGCGCATCCAGCGCGCGGGCCAGATCGTCGGGGACGGGCATCGTGCTCGGCGGCGCGTAGGCCGCGTCCCAGCGGCCGTCGGCCTTGGCCGCGTCGATTTCGCGCTGGCCGCCTTCGCGCATGCGTCCGTCGGCGATCAGGCGCTCGACCTTGCCGACATTGATCTTCGACCACAGCCCCTTGGGCCGGCGCGGGGTGTAGCGCTGCAGGAAATACACCTCATCCAGGCCGCGCTTGAGCCCGTCGATCCAGCCGTGGCACAAGCACACGTCCAAGGCTTCGCCGACGCTCAGCGTGACCGGCGTTTGGCCCTTCTTGGCGATCTTCAGCCAAACGCCTTCGGCGCGCGGGTTCGCTTGCAGCCAACGCTCGAACGCGGCTGAGTTTTCGAACTCCATCACCGGCAGATCGTCGGCGGCGCCTTTCGGGGTCGGGCTCATGGCGCGGCTTCCAGCAAACGGTACGACGTGCTCAGCCGTTGTTCGCCCTGCCAGGCGTCGAACACCCGAACTTCGATCGCGTGTTCGCCCAGCGCCGAATCGGTCGGCAGCGGCGCGTTCCACAAATGCGCGCTCGGCGTGGCGGTGGGCGCGCGGTCGTAGCCGCGGAAACCTGTGGCTTCGTCGTCGCGCGCGTTTTCGGCCAGCAACGCAGGGTCGGGTTGGCTCACACGTTTCATCGGTTTCCATTCGCCGCCGTCGAGGCGATATTCGACCCGGCTGTCGTCGCGGCCCATGAACACGTTGGCGAATACGCCGCGGATCGGATACGAGCCGTGGCGCAGCACTTTGGGCGCGTACAAGCTCATGTAGCGATTGATCGCGCCGTTTCGCGGCAAGGCACCGCCGCTGTCGTCGCCGTACTCGGTCGATGCGCCCTTCTTCAAGGTTTGCGCGGAAACACCGGCCTTGCTGTTGGCCGGATACCAGGCCAATGCGTACTCCGCGTTCGGCTTCACCCGCAAGCGCGCGTAGCCGTTCGGCGTGCCGTCGCTCATGGTGCTGTCGGGAATGCCGTCGGCGTTCTTGACGCCCGACCAGAACGCGCCGCAAGCCGCGCCGACGTTGTATTCGTGCAGCGGCTTGGCGCCCATCCAGCCCGTCGAGGCGTCGTGGAAGACATGCTTCTGGTTATGGCTGTGGCCGCTGAGCACCAGCACATTGGGGAAATCGCGCAACAACCCGAACAAGCGCTCGCGGTCGCCGTGGCGGAAGGTCTCGCGCCCGGGCGCGGCGTCGAACAGCGGGATGTGCATGGCCAGCACCAGCAAGCGCCGCTTGTCCGCGCTGGCCAGATAGCTTTCCAGGAACGCGAACTGATCCGGCCGCAGCCCGCCGATGTACTCGGGGTTTTGTCCCGGGCGATACACCACGTCGTCGAACACGACGAAGTTCGCCTGCGGCTCTTCCCAGGCATAAGTGTCGGGGCCGTAGATGTGGCGGTAGCTCAGCAACGAGTCTTCGTCGCTTTTGGCGTCGAAATCCAGATCGTGATTGCCCGGCGCGTGCAGCCACGGAACGCCGAGGCTGGTAGTGACGGCGTTGAGCTTGGGATACAGCGACAGATCGTCGTGGGTGATGTCGCCCAGGCTCAGGCCCAGTTCGGCCGGATGGGCGCCGCTGTGTTCGCGGCGCAACGGCTCGACGATGTCGCGGCGGTAATAGTCGACATCGATCGCGCTCTTGGTCTGCGGGTCGGCGAACACCAGCACGCGCAGGTCCGAATCGGCGCCGCGCCCGTCGGGAATCAGCCCGTAGTCGCGGCAGGTGGTCGCGCTTTGCGGCATGCCGCCGTACTTCAGCGGCGGCGGCGCGCTCAGGCTGAGGTTGAGCCAGTAATCCGGCAGCCCGCTGTCGCCGCGCGGCGCCAGCCGGTAGCCGGCGGGCTTGATCAGGAACTGGCTGCTGCGGTCGCGCGGCGGCAAGGTGTAACGGCCATCGGCGTCGGTGCGGACGATGCGTTCACCGTCGGACACGCGTTGCCCGGCCAGCCCGGGTTCGCCCGGATCGCGCCGGCCGTTGCGGTTACCGTCCTCGAACACCACCCCGCCCGCGCACGGCGCCGGCAAGGATTGGGCCGCGGCGCCGGAAGCGGCGCCCAGCAGCGACAGCGCGAGGAAGCAAAGGTGCGAACGCATGGGCCGGTCCCGGACGAACAGGCGCCATTGT
>NZ_JBAMDI010000274.1:0-3221 GCF_036961695.1 Pseudomonas sp. CGJS7
CAACCCCTACACCCCCGCCCCACCACAACACCCAACCCCTACACCCCCGCCCCCCCATAACCCTCAAGCCTTACACTCCTCCGCCCACCACCAGCCTCAGCCCCCTTCCCTTGCACCCCCACCGAACACAACTAAGCTTGTTGCCTCAGTGGGCTTCGCTCCGAAAGGACCGGAGCAGACGCGGCGCATGGCCTGTCGCCGCCCCAGAAAAAGCTTGACCGATCGATCAGAAAAAGATGAAAAACGGTACACATTACAAATATTTATTTGTGTACAATCGCCCAGACCCGATCCCTGCGGGACATCAGTGAACGGGTCTGGACACGGGTCGGCGTACCAAAGTTGCGTTGCGGTAACCTTGCTGGTTATCAATACTGGCGCCGATTTTTCGACCAACAAGAACATCAAAACCGTGGAACCTTAGAATGAGCACAGCAATCAGTCCGACTGCTTATAACTATAAGGTCGTCCGCCAGTTCGCCATCATGACGGTGGTCTGGGGGATCCTTGGCATGGGCCTCGGCGTCTTCATCGCCTCGCAGCTGGTGTGGCCGCAGCTGAACCTGGACCTTCCCTGGACCAGCTTCGGCCGCCTGCGCCCGCTGCACACCAACCTGGTGATCTTCGCCTTCGGGGGCTGTGCGCTGTTCGGCACCAGCTACTACGTGGTGCAGCGCACCTGCCAGACCCGGCTGATCTCCGACAGCATGGCCGCCTTCACCTTCTGGGGTTGGCAAGCCGTGATCGTCGGCGCGCTGATCACCCTGCCGATGGGCTACACCACCACCAAGGAATACGCCGAGCTGGAGTGGCCGCTGGCGATCCTGCTGGCCATCGTCTGGGTTACCTACGGGCTGGTGTTCTTCGGCACCATCGTCAAGCGCAAGACCAAGCACATCTATGTCGGCAACTGGTTCTACGGTGCGTTCATCGTGGTCACCGCGATGCTGCACATCGTCAACCACATCTCGCTGCCGGTGAGCCTGTTCAAGTCGTACTCGGCCTACTCCGGCGCCACCGACGCGATGATCCAGTGGTGGTACGGCCACAACGCCGTGGGCTTCTTCCTCACCACCGGTTTCCTGGGGATGATGTACTACTTCGTGCCCAAGCAGGCCGAGCGGCCGATCTATTCGTATCGCTTGTCGATCGTGCACTTCTGGGCGCTGATCACCCTGTACATCTGGGCCGGCCCGCACCACCTGCACTACACCGCCCTGCCTGACTGGGCGCAGTCGCTGGGCATGGTAATGTCGATCATCCTGCTGGCGCCAAGCTGGGGCGGCATGATCAACGGCATGATGACCTTGTCAGGCGCCTGGCACAAACTGCGCACCGACCCGATCCTGCGCTTCCTGGTGGTGTCGCTGGCGTTCTACGGCATGTCCACCTTCGAAGGCCCGATGATGGCCATCAAGACCGTGAACTCACTGTCGCACTACACCGACTGGACCATCGGCCACGTCCACGCCGGCGCCCTCGGCTGGGTGGCAATGATTTCGATCGGCGCCGTGTACCACATGATCCCGAAACTCTACGGCCGCGAGCAGATGCACAGCATCGGCCTGATCAACGCGCACTTCTGGCTGGCCACCATCGGCACCGTACTGTACATCGCCTCGATGTGGGTCAACGGCATCACCCAGGGCCTGATGTGGCGCGCCATCAACGATGACGGCACCCTCACCTACTCCTTCGTCGAAGCCCTGCAGGCCAGCCACCCCGGCTACATCGTCCGCGCCCTGGGCGGTGCGTTCTTCGCCAGCGGCATGCTGCTGATGGCCTACAACGTGTTCCGTACCGTACGTGCCGCCAACCCGGCACAGGCTGAAGAGGCCGCCAAGATCGTCGTTGTGGGAGCGCACTGATGAAGCATGAAGCCGTCGAGAAGAACATAGGCCTGCTGGCCTTCTTCATGGTCATCGCCGTGAGCGTCGGTGGCCTGACCCAGATCGTCCCGCTGTTTTTCCAGGACGTCACCAACAAGCCGGTCGAGGGCATGAAGCCGCGCACCGCGCTGGAGGTGGAAGGCCGCGATATCTACATCCGCGAAGGCTGCGTGGGCTGCCACTCGCAGATGATCCGCCCGTTCCGTGCTGAAACCGAGCGTTACGGCCACTACTCGGTAGCCGGTGAAAGCGTGTGGGACCACCCGTTCCTGTGGGGCTCCAAGCGTACCGGCCCGGACCTGGCCCGCGTCGGCGGCCGCTACTCCGATGACTGGCACCGAGCGCACCTGTACAACCCGCGCAACGTGGTACCGGAATCGAAGATGCCTTCCTACCCGTGGCTGGTCGAGAACAAGCTCGACGGCAAGGACACCGCGAAGAAGATGGAAGTGCTGCGCACACTCGGCACCCCGTACACCGACGCCGACATTGCCGGCGCACGTGACGCGGTCAAGGGCAAGACCGAAATGGACGCCATCGTCGCGTACCTGCAGGGTCTTGGCACCATCATCAAGAGCAAACGGTGACGCTGATGGATATCGGGATGATTCGCGGCCTGGGCACCGTCGTGGTGATGGTGGCGTTCGTGGGCCTGGCGCTGTGGGTGTTCAACCCACGGCGTAAAAAGGACTTCGACGAAGCGACCCAACTGCCCTTCGCGGATGACCCCGAGGCCACCCGGCACGTCGAGCAAGCAAAAGCTTCTGGGAGCAAACAACAATGACAACCTTCTGGAGTCTGTACGTTACCGTCCTGACCCTGGGCACCATCTTCTCGTTGACCTGGCTGCTGCTGTCGACCCGCAAGGGCCAGCGCGAAGAGGTTACCGACGAAACCGTCGGGCATGCCTTCGATGGCATCGAGGAATACGACAACCCGCTGCCGCAATGGTGGTTCTGGCTGTTCGTCGGCACCATCATCTTCGCCCTCGGCTACCTGGTGCTGTACCCGGGCCTGGGCAACTGGAAAGGCGTCCTGCCGGGCTATTCGTACCTGGATAACGACAAGCAGACCGAGTTTTCCAACGGCCAGCCGGGCTGGACCGGTGTGCACGAGTGGGAAAAGGAAATGGCCAAGGCCGACGCCCGCTTCGGGCCGATCTTCGCCAAGTTCGCGGCCATGCCGATCGAAGAAGTGGCCAAGGACCCACAGGCATTGAAAATGGGTGCGCGGCTGTTCGCCTCCAACTGCTCGGTGTGCCACGGTTCCGACGCCAAGGGCGCCTTCGGCTTCCCCAACCTCACCGACAATGACTGGCGCTGGGGCGGCGAG
>NZ_JBAMDI010000275.1:0-3137 GCF_036961695.1 Pseudomonas sp. CGJS7
TTGCATCCACCGCCGCGCCGCTCAGCCGCGCGTGGTCTTCTTCTTCGCCACCGCGACCTGCTTGGCCGGCTGCTGCGCCGGCGCCGGACCCGCGTCGGCGTAAATGATGTTCTCGACCTGCCGGATGCGCGCCAGCGCCACGCCGGTCTGCTGGCGGAACTGCGCCAAGGCCACGCCGCCCAGCGGCTCCGGCGGCGGCATGGTCACCGACAGCGGATTGCGGTGCACGCCGTTGATGCGGAATTCGTAATGCAGGTGCGGGCCGGTCGCCAGACCGGAGCTGCCGACGTAGCCGATCACCGTGCCCTGGGCGATGCGCTGGCCCGGCTTGACCTTGCTGAAGTTCGACATGTGCCCGTACAGGGTGGTGTAGCCGCGGCCGTGATCGAGGATCACCGCGCGGCCGTAACCGCCCTTCCAGCCGATGAACTGCACGCGCGCATCGCCGGCGGCCATGATCGGGGTGCCGGTGCCGGCGGCGTAATCCACGCCAGCGTGCATGCGGATCTTGCCCAGCACCGGATGCCGGCGCGAACCGAAGCCCGAGGTCAGGCGCGCATACGGAATCGGCATGCGGATGAAGCTCTTCTTCAGCGGACGGCCGTCGCCGGTGAAGTACTCGGCCTTGCCGCCGCGCTCGAAACGGAAACCGGTGTGCAGCTTGCCGTCGCTGGTGAAGGTCGCCGCCAGCACCGGGCCGGTCTTGAGCAGCTCGCCTTCGCGCCAGGTCTGTTCGACCACCACGCTGAAGCGGTCTTCGGCGCCGACGTCTTCGTTGAAGTCGATGTCGTACTTGAAGATGTCGTCGGTCAGGGTGTTGATGTTGGCGGGAGTCAGACCGACCTTGCGCGCCGAACGGAACAAGGACTTGCCGACCTTGCCGCTGAGCACCACGGTGCGGGTTTCGGCCGGACGGTTGATGACTTTCTGAGTGATGGTGTCGCCGGCGATGCTCAGCTCGACCCGATGGCTGTCGTCCTTGTCGTAGCGGAAGGTACGCAGCGCGCCGTTGACCGGCATGTCGAAACCGAGCTCGGTGCCCGGCTTCATCCGCATCAGCGCTTCTTTCGCGCCCGGCTGTTCGAGAATCTGATGCATGGTGGACGTGGGAATGTCCATGTCCTTGAACACCGAGCCCAGGGTCTGGCCGCGGTTGACCCGGACCAGCTGCCAGCTGTCGCCGGTTTCGCCCTTGAGCCGGGCCAGGGTCAGCGGCGGCAACGCCAGCGCCAACGACTGACGCGGCTCGTGCGCGCGCACCGACGCGGTGGATTGGCTGAAACCGGGAACGATCGCGGCGACCATCATGCCCAACGTCGCGAACAGACCGGCCTGCACCCACTGGCGCCCGGTCCAACGGCCGTTGAAACCGTCCGACAAATGACGGGCCAGTACCGGCCGCTTCAAAGCGGCCTCGCGCAGGGCTTTCAGGCGTTCGCGGCGCTCGGCGCCCACACTGGAAGCCTGCTCGGGTACTGTCATCGGTGGATCCCTCGATCGAGGTGTGAAGGCAACGTTGCGGCGTTACCATAGACACGCGAGCAGTACGCGTCAAACCCTTGTCCTGAATAGGGTTTTTCCCCACCGAGTGGTACAGTTTCGTTTAACTTCCGATTAACCCGAATCCGTGACGGCGTTAACAAAAGCCGGCCGCGGCCGTATCCGAGTCCAGCCTTTGAACAGCGCGCCTTCCTCCGTACAAGAAGCCCTAGACCTGATCGCCCGCGGCGCCGACGAAATCCTCAAGCGCGAGGAGCTCGAAGCCCGGCTGATCGCGTCCGCCAAGCCCGGCGGCCGCCCGCTGCGGATCAAGGCCGGGTTCGATCCGACCGCGCCCGATCTGCACATCGGTCACACCGTCCTGCTCAACAAGATGCGCCAGTTCCAGGATCTGGGACATCAGGTGATCTTCCTGATCGGCGACTTCACCGGAATGATCGGCGACCCCAGCGGCAAGAACGTCACCCGCAAGCCGCTGACCCGCGAAGACGTGCTCGCCAATGCCGAGACCTACGCCGAGCAGGTGTTCAAGGTGCTCGACCGCGAGCGCACCGAGGTCCGCTTCAACTCCGAGTGGTTCGGCAAGATGTCGGCCGCCGACATGATCCGCCTGGCCGGCCAGCACACCGTGGCGCGGATGCTGGAACGCGACGATTTCGCCAAGCGTTACGCCGCCCAGCAATCGATCGCGATCCACGAATTCCTGTATCCGCTGGTGCAGGGCTACGACTCGGTGGCGCTGGAATGCGACGTCGAGCTCGGCGGCACCGATCAGAAATTCAATCTGCTGATGGGCCGCGGCCTGCAGGAGCACCACGGCCAGCCGCCGCAGATCGTGCTGACCATGCCGTTGCTGGAAGGCCTGGACGGCGTCAACAAGATGTCCAAGTCGCTGGGCAACTACATCGGCATCAACGAGCCGGCGATCGACATCGTCACCAAGACCATGAAGATCGACGACGTGCTGATGTGGCGCTGGATCGATCTGCTCAGCTTCGAGATCGGCATCGCCGAGGCTGCGCGGCTCAAGCAGGAGATCGAGGCGGGCCAACTCAACCCGCGCGACCTCAAGCTGCGCCTGGCGCGCGAACTCGCCGCCCGGTTCCATGGCGAACAAGCGGCCGACACTGCGGTCGCAGGCTGGAATGCGGCCGTGCGCGGCGAGGGCGATATCGCCTCGTTGCCGCTGACCGATGTCGTCGTTCCGGCCGAAGGCTTGCGCATCGCCGCATTGCTGACCGCCACGGGACTGACGCCCAGCAACTCGGAAGCCAATCGCAAGCTTAAAGAGCGGGCGGTGCGGGTCGACGGCGAAGTCGTGGAAGACGCCCAGCGGCTGTTTGCCCCTGGATTCGAAGGCATGTTGGCGGTGGGCAAGCGCAGCTTCGCCCGGATTCGCCTGATCGCGGGTTAATCCCCAGCGTAATCAGCCCCGCTGCGGCTCTGCTCCCTCTCCCGCTTGCGGGAGAGGGCTGGGGCGAGGGCCGCCCCAACCTTGCCGAATCGGCCCGCAACTCGCCGACCGGCGATTCCCCATTCATTTCTCGCCCGACCCCCTTCACAAGCCCCATTCATCTGCGCATAATGTGCGGCTCCCAACGACGGGTTGCATCGGTCGCTGGGAAGCGCGGAAGACG
>NZ_JBAMDI010000276.1:0-3061 GCF_036961695.1 Pseudomonas sp. CGJS7
CAAGCGGCCGCTCGCGACGCCGATCGGCCTCTAAGCCGCCGCCATCACAACCAGTCGCAAGCCGCAGTGCACTGCCGATACTGCCGCCCGCAATGCAGGGTGCTGCCGCCGGCGGCTTGCGCCACGCAAGCATCCAACTCGGCCATGCACGCGTCGTAACAAGCGGGGTCCGACGCCGATGCCGCCGCGCCGAAGCCCAGGCCGAACACCAGCGCGGCGACCGCCGCCCAACGAATCCGCACGTTTCTCATCGCTGTTCCTCCTTGATCGGATCGGGAATGCCGCCGCGGTCACGCCGCGCGCGGCGGCGGCCGACGCGAACCCGCGCCCGCCGCCTCGCGCATGGTGCGCGGCGGCACCACCGCGCAACCACGCCCGCGTCGCAATTCCCGCGCGCGGTCACACCGCCGCAATCGCCCCGCTTCCATCATCGCCTCGCGGCGTAAGCGGATGCCGCCCGATCCGCAATAGCCAAGTTCTATCGGATAAGTCGAAATGATCGATTTCACATAGGGATCATCCCGTCCTATCGTCTATCGGTCCCCCGCGACACGGAGCGCCAGCCATGAGCCAGCCCCACTACCGTCCTTCGATCGCGGCCGCCGCTGCCGCCGCGCTGGGCGAGATCCGGCTGCGCCGTCCGGCGCCCCCTTCCTGAGCCCCCATCCGCACGAGCCGGCCCGCCGGCCCGTGGCGAACCGCTGTGCGCCGCGCTATCCAACCCCGTCGCTGGATCCCACCGTCAAAGGCAGATAACCCATGTCAAACGAAAGCAAATGCCCGTTCAACCACACCGCCGGCGGCGGTACGTCGAACCGCGACTGGTGGCCCAACCAGCTCAACCTCAAGGTTCTGCATCAGCAGACCCCGCAGTCCTCGCCGAGCCCGGATTTCGATTACGCCGCGGCGTTCAAAACCCTGGATCTGGCCGCGGTCAAACAAGACCTGCATGCGTTGATGACCGATTCGCAGGAATGGTGGCCGGCCGACTTCGGCCATTACGGCCCGTTGTTCATACGCATGGCCTGGCATAGCGCGGGCACCTACCGCACCTTCGACGGCCGCGGCGGCGCCGGCGCCGGGCAACAGCGCTTCGCCCCGCTCAACAGCTGGCCGGACAACGGCAACCTCGACAAGGCCCGCCGCCTGCTGTGGCCGATCAAGCAGAAGTACGGCAACAAACTCTCCTGGGCCGACCTGCTGATCCTCACCGGCAACGTCGCGCTGGAATCGATGGGCTTCAAGACCTTCGGTTTCGCCGGCGGCCGCGCCGACGTGTGGGAGCCGGAAGAAGCGGTGTACTGGGGCACCGAAACCACCTGGCTCGGCGACAAGCGCTATACCGGCGACCGCGTTCTGGAGAATCCGCTCGGCGCGGTGCAGATGGGCCTGATCTACGTCAATCCGCAAGGCCCCAACGGCAATCCCGACCCGGTCGCCGCGGCCCGCGACATCCGCGAAACCTTCGCCCGCATGGCCATGGACGACGAAGAAACCGTGGCCTTGATCGCCGGCGGCCACACCTTCGGCAAGACCCACGGCGCCGGCCCGGAATCGCACGTCGGCCGCGAGCCCGAAGGCGCCGACATCGCCGACCAAGGCCTGGGCTGGGCCAGCAGCTTCGGCAGCGGCAAGGCCGGCGACGCCATCACCAGCGGCCTGGAAGTCACCTGGACCAGCACCCCGACCCGATGGGGCAACGAGTTCTTCGCCAACCTGTTCGGCTTCGAATGGGAACTGAGCAAGAGCCCGGCCGGCGCGCACCAGTGGATCGCCAAAGACGGCGCCGGCGCCGGCCAGATTCCCGACGCGCACGACCCGAACAAGCGCCACGCGCCGACCATGCTCACCACCGACTTGTCGCTGCGCTTCGATCCGGCCTACGAAAAAATCTCGCGTCGTTTCTTCGAGAACCCCGATCAGTTCGCCGACGCCTTCGCCCGCGCCTGGTTCAAGCTGACCCACCGCGACATGGGCCCGCGCGCCCGTTACCTCGGTTCGGAAGTGCCGGCCGAAGTGTTGATCTGGCAAGACCCGGTCCCGGCCGTCGACCATCCCCTGATCGACGCGCAAGACATCGCCGCGCTCAAGGTGAAGATCCAGGCCTCGGGCCTGAGCGTGGCGCAGTTGGTGTCCACCGCCTGGGCTTCGGCCTCGACCTTCCGCGGCTCGGACAAGCGCGGCGGCGCCAACGGCGCGCGCATCCGGCTGGCGCCGCAGAAAGACTGGGAGGTCAATCAGCCGCAGCAACTGGCCAAGGTGCTGGCCACGCTGGAAGGCATCCAGAAAGACTTCAACGCCGCGCAGAGCGGCGGCAAGAAAGTGTCGCTGGCCGATCTGATCGTGCTGGCGGGCAATGTCGGCGTCGAACAGGCCGCCAGCAATGCCGGCGTTGCGGTGCAGGTGCCGTTCTCCGCCGGCCGCACCGACGCCAGCGCCGAGCAGACCGATGTGGACTCCTTCGCGGTGCTCGAACCCATCGCCGACGGCTTCCGCAACTACCTCAAGGGCAAGTTCAGCGTCACCGCCGAATCGCTGCTGATCGACAAGGCGCAGTTGCTCGACCTCAGCGCGCCGGAGCTGACCGTGCTGGTCGGCGGCCTGCGCGTGCTCGGCGCCAACGCCGGACAGAGCGCGCACGGCGTGTTCACCCAAAAGGCCGACACGCTCAGCAACGATTTCTTCGTCAACCTGCTCGACATGGGCACGGCGTGGAAGCCGAAGTCCGAAGCGCAGGACGTGTTCGAAGGCCGCGACCGCAAGAGCGGCGAACTCAAGTGGACCGGCACCCGCGTCGACTTGGTGTTCGGCTCGCATTCGCAGTTGCGCGCGCTGGCCGAGGTGTATGCCAGCTCCGATGCGAAGGAGAAGTTCGTCCACGACTTCGTTGCGGCGTGGGGCAAGGTGATGAATGCCGATCGATTCGATCTGAAGAAATAAGTCGCACCCTTCGCGGCGGCGCCTCGCTCGGTGCCGCCGCGGATGTCGGAACGACAGTGCGACCTCTGCGCCCGGCGGAAACTTCCGCCGGGCTTTTTTGGGATTCTTCGTAGCCGACTCA
>NZ_JBAMDI010000277.1:0-3002 GCF_036961695.1 Pseudomonas sp. CGJS7
CGAAGAAACCCGCCGCGCCGGCCGGCCCGCTGTTGGGCGGCGGCAAGATGGACGCCGCGCGCATGCTCGCGCTGATGGACGCCGGCAAGGAACCGCTGCGCGCGTTCCTGATCAAGCATTCCAGCGACGCCGAGCGCGCGTTCTTCCTGCGCAGCGCCCAGCGCCTGCTGCCGGTCAACGCGCGCGGCGACATCAGCGTCAACGATTTCATCGTGGTGATCCCGGCCTTCACCGTGAGCGAGCTCACCGCGGCGTTCCAGATCGGCTTCCTGATCTTCCTGCCGTTCCTGATCATCGATCTGGTGGTGTCCAACATCCTGCTCTCGCTGGGCATGATGATGCTCTCGCCGACCACGGTCTCGCTGCCGTTCAAGCTGTTGCTGTTCGTGCTGATCGGCGGCTGGGCCAAGTTGGTGCATGGGTTGGTGCTGACGTACGGCGGATGAAGCCGGGATGGGAGATCAGCGATTGGGGATGCGCACCAGCGCCATCCCGCCGCCTCGATCCGCCTCTGGCTTCCGCTACTGATTTGCCAATCCCGAATCCCTAATCACGAATACCGGCGCACTTATGGGCGACATGCTCGAAATGACCAAACAGGCCCTGTGGCTGACCCTGCTGCTGTCGGGTCCGCCGGTGGTCGCCGCGGCCGCGGTGGGTTTGGTGGTGGCCTTCATCCAGGCCGCGACTCAGCTGCAAGAGCAGACCTTCGCCTACGCGATCAAATTCACCGTGATCGTGGTGACCTTGTTCGTCACCGCCTCGATGATCGGCGGCACCCTGTACACCTTCGCCGACCGCATCTTCATCGACTTCCCCGGCATGGTCCGGCACTGATGGCCGGCGCCGCCCGCCGCTCGCGATGAACTTCGACTCCTACGGCAATCTGCTGATCGCGCTGGGGCTGGTGCTGCCGCGGGTGATCGGCTCGTTCATGATGCTGCCGCTGATCACCAACGAAAACATGCCGCCGATGGTGCGCAACAGTTTCATGGTGAGCCTGGCGATCGTCGCCATTCCGGTGGCGATGAACGGCATCCCGCTCAATCAATTGAACGCGCTGCACTTCGCGCCGATCATCCTCAAGGAATTGTTCATCGGCGTGTCGATCGGCTTCTGCTTCGGCATGGTGTTCTGGGCGATCAGCGCCGCCGGCAACGTGGTCGATACCCAGGTCGGCATGACTCTGGCCCAGGTGATGGACCCGATCCAGGGCCATCAGGCCTCGCTGCACGGCAATTTCCTGTCCCAGTTCGCGGCGTGGCTGTTCATGGCCAGCGGCGCGTTCCTGGTGTTTCTGGATTTGCTGCTGTCCAGCTACGCGATGTGGCCGGTGGTGTCGTTCTTCCCGCAGCTGCATGCGGCGGGGATGGAATTGTTCGTCGGCCAGTTCAGTTATCTGATGACCGCGCTGCTGGTGATGGCCGCGCCGGTGATGGTGGTGCTGATGCTGATCGATCTGTCCTTCGGTTTGGTCAATCGGTTCGCGCCGCAGCTCAATGTGTTCACCATCACCATGCCGATCAAGGCTTGGTTGGCGACCTGGATCATCCTGCTGATGCTGGGTGTGTATGTGGAGATCGTGCTGGATCGGTTGTCCGGCAATCGCGGGTTGCTGGAAGCGTTGCACAAAGTGTTCGGCGGCTAGCCTCTGGTCTTGCTCGTTGTAGGAGCTGCGCGAGCTGCGACCGCGAAACCGCAGCTACGGCGCGATTTTCGCTTCTAGCGAAGCCTGCGATAAGCGCCTGCCGCATGGATCGCGCCGCAAACGGACACATCGCGGTCGCGGCTCGCGCCGCTCCTACAGGTAGCGACCGCAGTCGCGCTGCATGGGTGCCGAACGCCGCTCAATCCAGCGGCTGCGGCATTTCCATTTCGCTGGTATCGCCGTCGCGCAAGCGGCGCACGCTCTCGGCCCAGTGCAGGACTTCGGCCACCGCTTCGAAGAACTCGTTGCCGATGTATTCGTCCAATTCCGCGCGCTCGTTGAGGCCGCGCGCGAGTTCGACGTTCTGCAGGATCGGCACCCCGGCCTCGGCCGCGGCGCGCTTGATCTGCTCGGCCATGTAGCCCTCGCCCTTGGCCACCACCAACGGCAGCTCGGTGATGCCGTGCTCGTATTGCAGGGCGATGGCGATGTGGGTGGGATTGGTCACGACGACGTTGGATTGGCGGACGGCATTGAGCATGTTCTGCTGCGACCACTCTTGATGCAACTGCCGCCGCCGGCTCTTCACGTGCGGGTCGCCCTCGCTCTCCTTGACCTCTTGCTGGATGTCGCGCCGGCTCATCCGCAACTGCTTGATGTAGGCGAACTTCTGATACCAGACGTCGATGGCCGAGACGAAGAAGAACACGAAGATCGTCCAGATCCCGATCCGCACCAGCCCGTACCACACGCCCGAGCCGATCGCGTCGGGCGGGGCGTACGGCAGCAGCATCAGCTGGGCCATCATCTTGTAGATCACGAACACGCCGATGCCGATCAAGGCCGCGCTCTTGATGGTCGATTTGACCAGCTCGACCAAGTTGTCCATCGAGAACATCTTCTTGACGCCCTCGGCTGGATTCATCTTGTCCAGGCTGGGCTTGACCTTGCCCAGGCTCAGCACCGGGCCGACCTGCAGGAACTCGATCACCGCGCCCAGGAACACCGCCATCGTCAGCAACGGCAGGGTCAGCCACAGCAGCGCATCGAACGCGGCGCCGCCGACTTCGCGCAGCGCGTCGTTGAAGGGTTGGTTGATCGCCTTCAGGCTGGTCTCGAACAGCCGGATCAGCTTGGTGCGCATGAAGTCCAGCATCAGCCAGCCGCACACCACCCAGCCGAGCAGCAACACGGTGCTGGTCAGCTCCTTGCTCTTGGCGACATTGCCTTCCTTGCGGGCGTCGCGGATCTTTTTTTGGGTAGGCGGCTCGGTCTTGTCGGCGCCCTGGTCCTTCGACATGCGCGACTCTGCTGCGAGAGGACCAGGAGGCTAGCACGCGCCCGGCGAGGCGGA
>NZ_JBAMDI010000278.1:0-2592 GCF_036961695.1 Pseudomonas sp. CGJS7
TCGCGCTTAGTGCGATTCGCGCACGCTCTTGCGCTTGTCCGCCGGCGCGCGCGGCGGTTGCAGCAACGACGCCGGCAGCTTGCGCAATTCCTCGGCCAGCTGCAGCAGGAAGTCGGACATCGCCGAACTGCGCCGCCACAGCATGCCGATCTGCCGATGCGGCGGCTCGCCGCTGAAACGCAGCAGGTGGATGTCGGGCGAGGGCGGCACCGGCGGCTGCACCGCCAGCATCGGCAGCAGGGTGATGCCGACGCCGGCGGCGACCATCTGCCGCAGCGTTTCCAGGCTGGTGGCGCGGAAGCCGTCGCGTTCGTCGGCGCCGGCCAGGCGGCAGACGTCGAGCGCTTGTTCGCGCAGGCAGTGGCCTTCTTCGAGCAGCAGCAGGTGTTGATCGTCCAGGTCGTGCAAGTCCAGCGAGTCGCGGCCGGCCATCGGGTGCTGCTGCGGCACGGCGAGCAGGAACGGTTCGTCGAACAAGGGTTCGACGTGCAACTGGTCGTCGTGGATCGGCAGCGCCAACAGGCCCGCGTCGAGGCGGCCGTCGCGCAGGCGGGTCAGGATCTGGTCGGTCTTTTCCTCCACCAGCAGCAACTCCAGGCGCGGGAAGCGCTTGCGCAGCCCGGGCACCACGTGCGGCAGCAGGTACGGGCCCAAGGTCGGGAACAGGCCCAGGCGCACGGTGCCGGCTTCCGGGTCCTGGCTGCGGCGGGCGATCTCGCTCATCTGTTCGACGTCGGCGATGACCTTGCGCGCGCGCTCGGCGATGTCGCGCCCGACCGGCGTCAGCATCACCCGGCGCGGCGCGCGTTCGACCAACGACACGCCTAGTTCATCCTCGAGCTTCTTGATCTGGGTCGAAAGCGTCGGCTGGCTCACGAAACTGGCGGCGGCGGCGCGGCCGAAGTGCTTGTGATCGGCCAGGGCGACCAGATATTTGAGATCGCGAAGGTTCATGGATGGCTGTCAATTGAGGATGGCTATCGCCATAATAGGAACAATTCATTTCTTTTATCAATTGCTGTAATGCAACATATGCGGCATAGGTTGTGCTCATCGGCCGTACCCACCCCTTCCAACCCCCTCCCATCCTTCCTAAGGAGTCATCCGCATGCTTTCGATCGGCGAAAAGTTCCCGAAATTCAAGGTCAAGGCCACCGTCGGTATCGAGAACCTCGATAGCGCGTTCGCCGACATCGACAACGACACCTACAAGGGCAAGTGGCTGTTGGTGTTCTTCTACCCGAAGGACTTCACCTTCGTCTGCCCGACCGAGATCAAGGGCTTCGGCGATCTGAACCAGCAGTTCCTCGACCGCGACTGCCAGGTGCTGGCCGCCTCGACCGACAGCGAGTTCGTCCACCTGGCGTGGCGCAAGGATCACAAGGATCTGCGCGACCTGCCGTTCCCCATGCTGGCCGACATCAAGAAAGACCTGACCTCGGCGCTGGGCATCCTGACCGAAGACGGCGTCGCTCAGCGCGCCACCTTCCTGGTCGATCCGGAAGGCATCATCCGCTTCGTCTACGTCACCGACGGTTCGGTCGGCCGCAACCCGCAGGAAGTCCTGCGCGTGCTCGACGCGCTGCAGACCGACGAGCTGTGCCCGTGCAACTGGAGCCAGGGCGAGAGCACCCTCAAGGTCGCCTGATCCGTCTCCACGGATCATCGACCGGGAGCGATCTCCCGCGGAGCCGGATTCCGTGACCCGGCTCCCCCCTGGTTCTCCTGCGCTGCCGGTCTAGGCCGTCAGCGCAGACTTTTCGGCAACACCCGCATGCGGCCGGCTCCCCCCGGCCTCCCTCCCTCCCGTGCGGGATGCCCGCGGCCGGGGTTCGCCCCGGTCGTTCTTCTTCCCCCCGCGATTTCTTCGTCGATCCCAGCCAGCCGTGCGCATGCGCACGCCCGCCAGGCGAGGACGCGTGTCCGTCGTTGGACGGACCTTTCAGCAGACTTCAGGAGCCTTCGATGAGCCTTTCCGATCTTCGCAATTCGCTGCCCGACTACGCCAAAGACCTCAAGCTCAACCTCGACAGCGTGCTCAGCGACGCCGGCTCGCAGGGCCTGGACGCCAAGCAGATCCGCGCGGTGGCGCTGGCCTGCGCGATCGCTTCGCGCTACAAGCCGTTCGCCGCGGCGATTGAGGAATTCGCCGCCGAGAAGCTGTCGCCGGAAGAAATCGCCGGCGCCAAGGCCGCGGCCGCGGTGATGGCGATGAACAACATCTATTACCGCGCCACCCACCTGATCCAGAACGAAGAATACGGTCAGCTGCGCGCCGGTTTGCGCATGAACATCATGGCCAACCCCGGCATCGACAAGATGACCTTCGAACTGGCCTCGCTGGCGGTGTCGGCGATCAACGGTTGCGGCGCTTGCATGGACTCGCACGAGAAGGTGCTGCGCAAGCACGAGATCAGCGCGCAGGGCGTGCAGAGCGCGCTCAAGATCGGCGCGGTGGTGCATGCGGTGGCGGTGACGCTCGAACAGGCCTGAGCGACGCGCGAAACGTTGGATGGTGGCAGGGATCGCCGGCGGCAACGCCGGCGATCTTTTTTTTCGAGGATCCGTCAGTCGGTTCACTGCCTGTAGGAG
>NZ_JBAMDI010000279.1:0-2530 GCF_036961695.1 Pseudomonas sp. CGJS7
CGACGTGTTTGTCTCGCAGTCAAGCGCGCTTTTGCCTTTATACTCTACGACCGATTTCCGACCGGTCTGAGCGCACCTTCGTACTCCTCCGTTACTCTTTGGGAGGAGACCGCCCCAGTCAAACTACCCACCATACACTGTCCTCGATCCGGATAACGGACCTGAGTTAGAACCTCAAAGTTGCCAGGGTGGTATTTCAAGGATGGCTCCATGAGAACTGGCGTCCCCACTTCAAAGCCTCCCACCTATCCTACACAAGCAAATTCAAAGTCCAGTGCAAAGCTATAGTAAAGGTTCACGGGGTCTTTCCGTCTAGCCGCGGATACACTGCATCTTCACAGCGATTTCAATTTCACTGAGTCTCGGGTGGAGACAGCGCCGCCATCGTTACGCCATTCGTGCAGGTCGGAACTTACCCGACAAGGAATTTCGCTACCTTAGGACCGTTATAGTTACGGCCGCCGTTTACCGGGGCTTCGATCAAGAGCTTCGCTTGCGCTAACCCCATCAATTAACCTTCCGGCACCGGGCAGGCGTCACACCCTATACGTCCACTTTCGTGTTTGCAGAGTGCTGTGTTTTTAATAAACAGTCGCAGCGGCCTGGTATCTTCGACCGGCATGGGCTTACGGAGCAAGTCCTTCACCCTCGCCGGCGCACCTTCTCCCGAAGTTACGGTGCCATTTTGCCTAGTTCCTTCACCCGAGTTCTCTCAAGCGCCTTGGTATTCTCTACCTAACCACCTGTGTCGGTTTGGGGTACGGTTCCCAGTTATCTGAAGCTTAGGAGCTTTTCTTGGAAGCATGGTATCAACCACTTCGTCGCCTGAAGGCAACTCGTCATCAGCTCTCGGCCTTGAAATCCCGGATTTGCCTAAGATTTCAGCCTACCACCTTAAACCTGGACAACCAACGCCAGGCTGGCCTAACCTTCTCCGTCCCTCCATCGCAATAACTGGAAGTACAGGAATATTAACCTGTTTTCCATCGACTACGCTTTTCAGCCTCGCCTTAGGGACCGACTAACCCTGCGTCGATTAACGTTGCGCAGGAAACCTTGGTCTTTCGGCGTGCGAGTTTTTCACTCGCATTGTCGTTACTCATGTCAGCATTCGCACTTCTGATACCTCCAGCAAGCTTCTCAACTCACCTTCACAGGCTTACAGAACGCTCCTCTACCGCATCATCGTAAGATGATACCCGTAGCTTCGGTGCATGGTTTGAGCCCCGTTACATCTTCCGCGCAGGCCGACTCGACTAGTGAGCTATTACGCTTTCTTTAAAGGGTGGCTGCTTCTAAGCCAACCTCCTAGCTGTCTAAGCCTTCCCACATCGTTTCCCACTTAACCATGACTTTGGGACCTTAGCTGACGGTCTGGGTTGTTTCCCTTTTCACGACGGACGTTAGCACCCGCCGTGTGTCTCCCATGCTCGGCACTTGTAGGTATTCGGAGTTTGCATCGGTTTGGTAAGTCGGGATGACCCCCTAGCCGAAACAGTGCTCTACCCCCTACAGTGATACATGAGGCGCTACCTAAATAGCTTTCGAGGAGAACCAGCTATCTCCGAGCTTGATTAGCCTTTCACTCCGATCCACAGGTCATCCGCTAACTTTTCAACGGTAGTCGGTTCGGTCCTCCAGTCAGTGTTACCTAACCTTCAACCTGCCCATGGATAGATCGCCCGGTTTCGGGTCTATACCCAGCGACTAAACGCCCTATTAAGACTCGCTTTCGCTACGCCTCCCCTATTCGGTTAAGCTCGCCACTGAATATAAGTCGCTGACCCATTATACAAAAGGTACGCAGTCACCTAACAAAGTAGGCTCCCACTGCTTGTACGCATACGGTTTCAGGTTCTATTTCACTCCCCTCTCCGGGGTTCTTTTCGCCTTTCCCTCACGGTACTGGTTCACTATCGGTCAGTCAGTAGTATTTAGCCTTGGAGGATGGTCCCCCCATATTCAGACAAAGTTTCTCGTGCTCCGTCCTACTCGATTTCATTGACAAGAGATTTTCGTGTACGGGGCTATCACCCACTATGGCCGCACTTTCCAGAGCGTTCCACTAATCTCAAATCAACTTAAGGGCTGGTCCCCGTTCGCTCGCCACTACTAAGGGAATCTCGGTTGATTTCTTTTCCTCAGGGTACTTAGATGTTTCAGTTCCCCTGGTTCGCCTCTTGCACCTATGTATTCAGTACAAGATAACCAGCTTGTGCTGGCTGGGTTCCCCCATTCAGAGATCTCTGGATCACAGTCTGTTTGCCGACTCCCCAAAGCTTATCGCAGGCTACCACGTCTTTCATCGCCTCTGACTGCCAAGGCATCCACCGTATGCGCTTCTTCACTTGACCATATAACCCCAAGCAATCTGGTTATACTGTGAAGACGACATTCGCCGAAAATTCGTACGTTGCTCTTTCGAGCAGAACTCACAAATTTTACCTTAGCCTGATCCACCAGCAGTGAAACTGGTGTTCAGTCTATATCTATCACATATCCGAATTTTTAAAGAACGATCTGACAAAAG
>NZ_JBAMDI010000028.1:0-96007 GCF_036961695.1 Pseudomonas sp. CGJS7
CATTGGCGATGAGCTGCAAGTGGCGCTTGGTCGCTCATTCAGAAGCTCATGAACAACCCGCCATTCACCGGAATATTCGCCCCGGTGATGAACCCCGCATCCTCGGCGGTCAAAAACTCCACCGTGCGCGCGATCTCGCTGGGCTTGCCGAGCCGGCCGACCGGGACGCTGTCGATGATCTTGCTGCGGATGTCTTCCGGCACCGCCATCACCATCGCGGTTTCGCAGTAACCCGGCGACACCGAATTCACCGTCACGCCCTTGCGCGCGACCTCGCGCGCCAAGGCCATGGTGAAGCCGTGCATGCCGGCCTTGGCCGCGGAGTAGTTGGTCTGGCCGAACTGGCCGGTCTGGCCGTTGACCGAGCTGATGTTGACGATGCGGCCGAAGCCGCGTTCGGCCATGCCGTCGACCGCGTGCCGGCACAGGTTGAACACGCCGTCGAGATTGACGTTCAGCACTTCGTCCCAGGCGCGCTTGTCCATCTTGCGCAGGCTGCCGTCGCGGGTGATGCCGGCGGCGTTGACCAGGATGTCGACGCCGCCGTCGCGCGCGCGGATGCGTTCGAACGCCGCGCCGCAGTCGTCGTAGTCGGCGACGTTGGCCGCTTCGAAGCGGATGTCGAACCCTTCGGTCTGCGCGGCGAACTCGGCGATGCGTTCGCTGCGCGCGCCCAGATCCAGCGCCACCACGCGGCGGCCGGCGCGCGCCAGCGACAGGCAGATTTCGCTGCCCAGGCCGCCGATGCCGCCGCTGACGACGGCGATGCGTTTGTTCATGCGTTGTCCCCACTGCACGGCGCGCGCGATGGCGCGAGCCTCAAGTCATACGGAAGGGGCGAAAGGCTTGCGCGTCGACGCGGAGGATTCACGCGTCCCGGCACCGTCCCCACGGCCCGCGAACGGATGCGCGCCGGCGCGCGGCGCGCAAGAAAAAAGCGCGGCTCAACGCTCGCGCTTGGTGTCGGGCTTGCCGTCGGCCTTCGGCTTGGGCGTGACCGGCTGGCCGACGCTGCCGGAAAGGTTCTGCTGGAACTCTTTCCACAGGGTGAGGTTGCGCTCGGTAAGCTGATTCATCATCGCCCACGGGGTCTGCCCGAGCATGCCGCCCATCTGGTTGCGGAACTGCTGCTGCTGATCGAGAAACACCTGCATCGAGCGTTCCAGGTAGTTGCCCATGAAGCCCTGCAGCGAGTCGCCGTAGAAACGGATGATCTGGCTGAGCAACTGGGTGGACAGCACCGGTTCGCCGTCCTGCTCGTGCTCGGCGATGATCTGCAGCAGCACTTGCCGGGTGAGGTCGTCGCCGGAGCGCGCGTCGCGCACTTCGAACTCTTCGCCGTCGACGATGAGCTGGCGCACGTCCTCGATGGTGATGTAGCTGGAGATCTCGGTGTCGTAGAGGCGACGGTTCGGATATTTCTTGATGACGCGAGTCGAGGCCATTGAGCTTTGGCTCTAAAACGTGGTGCCTTGCAGCATGGCGCAGGCCGAGAGGGCTTGCAACAGGGGCGTGGCCGGAAGCGCGCGCGGCGCGGGCGAGGGCGTGCGCGGCAGCCGCGCGAGCGGCGTTGCGCGCCTGCGGCGATGCCTGCGCGAGTGAGAAAAACCCCTTCGAATCAGCGCGAAAACGCGCAAGCGCCGGCGCCGTCCGAACGGTCGTGAACCGTGCGGGTTAATGAACCGGGCGGTTCGCGATCCGCGCGCCGGGGACGGTCTTGCGCGGTCGCTTGCGCGGAGCCGGAGACCTGAACAGGCCTCCGGTCCACGCCAGGCGCGGGCTTACCAACCCATGTACTGGCCGCCGTTGGCGGACAGATTGGCGCCGGTGATCCAGCTGGCTTCGTCGGGGATGAAGAAGCCCACCGCGTAGGCGATTTCTTCCGGCGTGCCCAGGCGGCCGGTCGGAATCTGCGCGACGATCTTGTTGCGCACGTCCTCGGGCACGGCCATCACCATGTCGGTGCCGATGTAACCGGGCGAGACGGTGTTGACGGTGATGCCGAACTTCGCGTTTTCCTGCGCCAGCGAAATCGTGAACCCGTGCATGCCGGCCTTGGCGGCGGCGTAATTGGCTTGGCCGTACTGGCCTTTCTGGCCGTTGATCGAGCTGATCTGCACGATCCGGCCCCACTTGCGCTCGCGCATGCCCTCGATCACCGGACGGGTGACGTTGAAGCAGGAGTTGAGGTTGGTGGTGATGACGTCGCTCCACTGCTGCGAGGTCATGCGGTGGAAGGTCGAATCGCGGGTGATGCCGGCGTTGTTGACCAGGATGTCGACCGGGCCGAGCTGGCGCTCCACATCGCGGATCAGCGCTTCGGCGTGTTCGGGCGAGGACACATCGCCGTGGGCGATGGCGACATCGATGCCCTGTTCTTTCAATTGCGCCTGCCAGGCGCGTCCTTTGGCTTCGTCTCGGTAATTGGTCGCGACCTTGTGCCCCATCTTGGCGAGGCGTTGGACGATCGAGGTGCCGATGCCACCGGTACCGCCGGTGACGAGTGCAACACGGGACTGCATGCTGAGCTCTCCTTGACCGCGAAGGGCGGTCTCGGCCCGATTCTAGACAGCATTCGTGCGATGGTCGTTGTGCATCGCGGCGAGACCGGCGGCGGCTTGCGGAATCTGTGCCGGACTGAACGAAACCCGTGCCGTATCGAGCAATTGCGTGACAGTTTCCACCGCAATCAATGCCTGTTCGTCCTGGCCCAGCGCCCGCCAGACCGCGCGCAGCGCCGGCAGCGGATCGCTCGGGTCGAGCGGGTGGGCGGCGTCGGATTTGGACAGTTTGCGGCCCTGTGCGTCGACCAGCAGCGGCAGGTGCGCGTAGCGTGGGGTCGCCAGGCCGAGCGCGCGCTGCAGCAGGATCTGGCGCGCGGTGGAGTCGAGCAGGTCGGCGCCGCGGACCACGTCGGTGATGGCCTGATCGGCGTCGTCGACCACCACCGCCAATTGGTAGGCCCAGTAGCCGTCGGCGCGGCGCAGTACGAAGTCGCCGACCGTGGCGGCCACGTCCTGGGATTGCTTGCCGAGCAGGGCGTCGTCGAAATCGACCGTGGCCCCATCGGCCACGCGCAAGCGGATCGCCGGCTGCGGCGCGCCGCCGGCACGCGCGCTCACGCAGCGGCGATGAATGCCGCCAGTGGCGGCGAGGTCGCTGCGGCTGCAATGGCAGGCGAAGGCCAGACCGCGGTCGAGCAGGTCGGTCAATGCGGCCTCGTACAGTGCATGGCGCCGGCTCTGCCGCACCACCGCCTCATCGCTGAGCAGGCCGAAACCGGCCAACGCCTGCAGTTGCCGGTCGGCGGCGCCGGGAACTTCGCGCGGCGGGTCCAGGTCTTCTATCCGTACCAGCCAGGCGCCGCCGGCCTGGCGCGCCAACAACCAACTGGCGAACGCGGCCAGCAGCGAACCCGCGTGCAGGTCGCCGGTGGGCGAGGGCGCGAAGCGGCCGCGGTAACCGGCGTCGGCGGCGGAAGCATGTCCGGACAATGAACGGGAACTCACGCAGCGGCGGGATCGGTGTGGATTCTCGTTGAATTAACGGCGACTTCGCCACATTTCAACGCAGACGGCGGGATTTCAGCGAATCCGCCGGGCCCGACAGGGATCGTCGAAGCAAGGCCGCGCCGGGCGCGCGGCCCAACGACGAGACGATTCGACTACGACCATGTTCAAACGCATAGCGCTTTTCCTCGCCACCAACCTGGCCGTCCTGGCCTTGCTCAGTATCGTCATGGCGGTGCTGCAAGGCGTATTCGGCATCCGTCTGAACAACACCGGCGGCTTGCTGGTCATGGCCACGGTATTCGGCTTCGGCGGTTCCTTCATTTCGCTGGCCATGTCCAAGTGGCTGGCCAAGCGCAGCACCGGCGCGTACGTGATCGAGCAGCCGCGCAACGAAACCGAGCGTTGGCTGGTCGACACCGTGCGCCGTCAGGCCGAGGCGGCCGGCATCGGCATGCCCGAGGTCGCGATCTACGACGCGCCGGAAATCAACGCCTTCGCCACCGGCGCCAGCCGCAACAACGCGCTGGTCGCGGTATCGACCGGCTTGATGCGGGCGATGGACCGCGACGAAGCCGAAGCGGTGCTGGCGCACGAAGTCAGCCACGTCGCCAACGGCGACATGGTGACCATGGCCTTGGTCCAGGGCGTGCTCAATACCTTCGTGATCGTGCTGGCGCGTCTGGTCGGCCGGGTCATCGACGGTTATCTGGGCGGTAGCCGCGACGGCGCGCCGGGCCTGGGTTACTACGTGATCGTGTTCGCGCTCGACATGATCTTCGGCTTGTTCGCCAGCATGATCGCGATGTCGTTCTCGCGTTACCGCGAGTTCCGCGCCGACGCCGGTGGCGCGCGTCTGGCCGGCCGGCAGAAGATGATCGCGGCGTTGCAGCGCTTGTCGCAGACCTATGGCGAGAGCACCTTGCCCAAGCAGGTGCAGGCGTTCGGCATCAGCGGCGCGGTCGGGCATGGGCTGTCGAAGTTGATGCGCAGCCATCCGCCGCTGGAGGAGCGCATCGCGGCGTTGCGCAACGCGGCCGATGAGCCGGTGCGGGCTTCGGGGCGGGTGGTGACTCGCTGAGGGGCGCGGTGGATCGGCGGGGCGGCATAAGCCGCTCCTGCGGTTCGCCGGGATACCGCTGGTTTCGCAGCGGTTACAGCTTCGCGGTCGCGGCTTGCGCCGCTCCTACAGGCAGTCGCCGCCGCAGCCGAAGCCCCTGTAGGAGCGGCGCAAGCCGCGACTGCGAGCCTTCGACTACGGTGCGAGCAAACCCGCCCGATCAAAGCAAAAAGCCCGCCGATCGGCGGGCTTTTCATTGCGCAAGTCTTCAGCTTTTTGAATCCCGAATCCCGGCCTTACTGGAAGTCGTAATCCATCTCCGGCCCCGCCGCCGCCAGGAAGTGGCCCTGGGCGTAGTCGAAGCCGGCTGCGAACAGAAAGCTCATGCTGGCCGCGTCCTGGACGAATTCGGCGATGGTCTGCCGGCCCAGTTCGCGCGCCTTTTCGGCGATCTCGCGCACTCGCTGCTGGTGGTCGGGGTTGGAGGTGAGGTCTTCCATGTAGCTGCGGTCGATCTTCAGGAACGCCGCATCGAAATGGTTGAGCAACTGGAACGAATTCAGGCCCGCGCCGAATTGCTCCAGACCCACGCGCACGCCGTAGTGGTAGATCCGCGACTGGAACTCCTGCGCCGCGCGCAGGTTGGTGAACACCTTGGATTCGGGCAGCTGCAACACCAGCAGCTTGCCGTCGGCGCCGTGCTTGGCCAGTTGTTCGACGATGTGCTGCTGCAGGCTTTCGTCCTGCAGCGAGGCCTGGGTGATCTTGACCAGCAAGGTGGTCCGCCGGCCCTGGCGCATGCGCTCGCCGATCACCTGGATCGCGCGGCCGACCACCCAGCGGTCGATTTCCCACAGCAGGCCGTGTTCTTCGGCCACCTGCAGGAACGACAGCGGCTGGACCAGCTCGCCGCCGCCTTCGTCGGCGCCCAGGCTCTGCATGCGCAGGTAAGCCTCGTACATCTCGATCGGCTCGCCGTGCAGGTTGATCAGCGGCTGGTAGTTCATGACGAAGCGGTCGGCGTCGAGCGCGTCGCGGATGCGCGCGACCCAGGCGGCGATGCGTTCTTCCTCGGCGCGGTCGGCCGCGCCGGGGTCGAACAGTTCGATCCGGTTGCCGCCGATGTCGCTGGCCGATTGCAGGCATTGCGCAGCCTTGCCCAGCACCGCGGTGACGCTGGCGATCTTCTCGCCGATCTGCACGCCGCCGACGCTGGCGGTGGCGCTGAGCGAGAGGTGGTCGGTTTCCAGCACGCTGGCGGCGAAGGCCGCGCGCAGCTTTTCGGCCAGGCCGGAGGTGTGCGAATGGTCGCTGTGCAGGGTCAGCACCGCGAACTGGTGCTCGCCGAAACGCGCGGCGATATAGTCCGGGCCGATCGCGCTGCGCAGGCGCTCGCCGCAGGCCTTGATCAGCTGGTCGGCCTGGTCCAGGCCGATTTCCTGCAGCAGTTGGTTGTAGTGGTCAGGTTCGATCAGCAGCAGGCCGTGATGGGCCGAGTTCTGCGCCGCATCGGCGACCGCGTCTTCCAGCGAGCGCAGGAAGGTGGCGCGGTTGAGCAGGCCGGTGACCTGGTCGCGCTGGCGCAGCGCTTCGACCTCGCGCGCCAGTTCCGGATCGACCTCCTGCCGGCGCAGCACCACCTGCAGGCATTGCTCGCCCTCGTAGGTGGCCGCGGTGAATTCCATGACCGCCGGGAAGGCGTTGCCGTCCAGCGCGCGGGCCTGGGTTTCGTAGTTCGGCGGCGGCGCATCGCCCTTGCTGAGCTGCTTGAGCAATTGCTTGAAGCCGTCGACCTGGCTCGGCGCGACCAGATCGAGCAGGGACATGCCCTCGATGTCTTCGAACGACTCGAACCCGAAGATTTCCAGGTACGCCGCGTTGGCGCGGATGTGCATGCCTTCGTGGATGTAGGCGATCGGATCGCGCGAGGAGTCGATCAGCGCGTCGCAGCGGCGTTCGGTTTCGCGCACCTGGGCTTCCAGGCGGCGCAGCGAACGGCGCGCTTCCAGGTCGGCCCATTCGGCGCGGACCACGTTCTGCAGGTGGCCGATGTTGGAGCGCAGCACCACCCCGCGCGCGCCGATTTCCATCACCCCGAGCAGGGCGGCTTCATCGACGGCTTCCATCAGCACCAGCACCGGCAGGTCCTTGCCGCTGGCGTCCACGCTTTGCATCAGTTTGAGCAGCGAGACGTTGCGCGAGTTGCGCGCGGCCAGGACCAGATCCGGCGGGTGTTGCAGGATCAGCGCGGCCAGTTCCTGCTCGTTTTCCGGGCGGGTGGGCCGCACCGCGATGCCGCTGTTGCGCAGTGCGCTGACGATGGCTTCGGCCGCCTCGACGCTGTCGTCGACGATCAGCAAGCGCAGCACCATGTCTTTGCCGAATTGCATTAACCACCTCCGTGGGCCGGTTTTATGACACGAAGCGCCGGCCTCGTCCATGCAAGGACGAGAATCTGTGACCTGTTGAAGGGTTCGATCACGCCGTGGATGCTTTGCCCGCGCGCTTGTGCTTGCGCCGACGTGCTACCGCTGCGTTCCCCGATCAAACCCCAGCCAGATTACAACCTTACAACGGACGCTTGCCTGGGTCGCCTGTCACTTCTCGCACCAGCTTGGGCACCAGGTAGCCGGAGATGCGCGCGGCCAGGGCGCGGTGCAAGTCGCGCGCGGCCTGATCTTCGATCTCGAAATGGGCCGAACCCTGGACCCGGTCCAGTTGGTGCAGGTAATAAGGCAGCACGCCGGCGGCGTAGCTGCGCTCGCTCAGCGCGGCCAAGGCCTCGACGCTGTCGTTGACTCCACGCAACAGCACCGCCTGATTGAGCAAGGTGGCGCCGGCGGCGCGCAGGCGTTGCATCGCCGCGTCGACATCGGCGTCGAATTCGTTGGCGTGATTGGCATGCAAAACCACCGCGACCGGCCAGGGCAGGGCCTGCAGCCATTGGGTCAGCGCGGCATCGACGCGTTCGGGCAGCACCACCGGCAAACGGGTGTGGATGCGCAGCCGCTTGAGGTGGGCGATCGGCGCCAGCGCGTCGGTCAGTTCGATCAGCTTGGGCGTGGCCAGCGACCAGGGGTCGCCGCCGGACAGGATCACCTCATCGATGTCCGTATCGGCGGAGATCGCCGCGACCGCGTCGCGCCAGCCGGCGGCGGCGGCGGTTTCCTCGGCGTAGGGGAAGTGGCGGCGGAAGCAGTAGCGGCAGTGGATGGCGCAGCTGCCGGTGGCGATCAGCAGGGCCCGGCCGCGGTACTTGCGGATCACCCCGTGGCCGGCCTTGGCCGCGCCGTCGCCGACCGCGTCCAGGCTGAAACCGGGCATCGGCCGCATTTCCTGGTCCAGCGGCAGCACCTGGCGCAGCAGCGGGTCGGCCGGATCGCCCGGGCGCATCCGCGCCACGAAGCCGCGCGGCACCCGCAGCGGGAACTGCGCGGCGGCCTCATCGGACAGGCCCAGCGCGGCCTCGGACAGGCCGAGCAGGGCCAGCAGCTCGCGCGGATCGCGCACCGCATCGCGCCACAGCGCCTGCCAGCGCGGCGGGGCGGCGGCCCCCTGGGGGGCGGCCGGATGCGGGACGGGTTGCGCTGCAGGTATCATGTGGGGCTAGCCTTCAGGGTTCCGATTACGGCGCCCGGGCTCCGACCACGCGGAAAACCGCTGCGGACGGGGCTGGCGCAGCCCGACATTCTAGCCTTCCGTCGCCGGCATGGCGGTCCGCACGCGCTTCAGGCGCCGGCGGCCCGGCCGCGGACGGGGCCGGCGCGGGGCGGCGCCGCGACGACGGCAGCGGACGGTCCCGGCCCAGCGGCGGGGGCGGCCGGACCCAATCACCGCCACATTTTCATTTGCAGGAGTTTCAGCATGGCCAGCCTAGGCATGAACGACGTCAAGACCGGACAGAAGATCCTGGTCAATAACGACCCGTGCGTCATCACCGAGACCGAGTACGTCAAGCCGGGCAAGGGCCAGGCCTTCACCCGCATCAAGTACCGCAGCATCAAGTCCGGCCGCGTGGTCGAAATGACCATGAAGGCCACCGACAGCGTCGAACAGGCCGACGTGGTCGACACCGACATGCAGTACCTGTACTCCGACGGCGAGTACTGGCACTTCATGAATCAGGAGTCGTTCGAGCAGGTCCAGTCCGACAAGAACGGCATGGGCGGTGCGGAGAAGTGGCTCAAGGGCGAGGAAGAGTGCGTGGTGACGTTGTGGAACGGCGTGCCGATCGCGGTGCAGCCGCCGAACTTCGTCGAGCTGAAGATCACCGAGACCGACCCGGGCGTGCGCGGCGATACCTCCGGCGGCGGCGGCAAGCCGGCGACCCTGGAAACCGGCGCGGTGGTGCGCGTGCCGCTGTTCGTCGGCCAGGAAGAAACCATCAAGGTCGATACCCGTTCGGGCGAGTACGTCAGCCGGGTGAAGTGACGTTTCGGCCCGTGGCCGCCCTGGCGGCCACGGCTTTGCCGAAACGTCATCCCCGCGGACGCGGGGATCCAGTGCCTTTGCTTTTGCCGTTGCGGTCGTTTCGCCGTTGCCGCGCGCAAGCAACAAAAGCAACGGCAAAATGGGTTCCGGCTTTCGCCGGAATGACGGTGGTGGGGTGTTCCGATCCACCCAGCGCCTCGCTCCGCCCGCT
Source organism: Pseudomonas sp. CGJS7 (assembly GCF_036961695.1). Classification (NCBI taxonomy): domain Bacteria; kingdom Pseudomonadati; phylum Pseudomonadota; class Gammaproteobacteria; order Pseudomonadales; family Pseudomonadaceae; genus Pseudomonas; species Pseudomonas sp. CGJS7. The sequence goes on from NZ_JBAMDI010000028.1 coordinate 9,212, forward strand.
TGCGCGTACGACGCGTCCGCGCAGCGAGCCGCGGCGCTAAAGCGACACCCGAACGCGGCCCGCAGCAACGGCCGCGTTTTCGCAACACCCGGCCGGCCCGGCCACGGGGCGGCATTCCCCCATGCGGCCAGCGCATCGGCCCAGACAGCGAGCAGCGTATGACTTCCGAACTCCAGCCCGTTCCCTGCGACTTGTTGATCGAAGCGGGCTGGGTGGTGCCGGTCGAGCCGCATGCGCTGGTGCTGGAAGACCATGCCGTGGCGGTCAAGGGCGGCGTCATCGTCGACCTGCTGCCGATCCACGAGGCGCGCGAGCGTTACGCCGCGGCCGAGACCGTCAGCCGCCCCGATTCGGCGCTGATCCCGGGCCTGGTCAACGCCCACACCCACAACCCGATGACGCTGCTGCGCGGCATCGCCGACGATCTGCCGCTGATGGAATGGCTGCAAGGCCACATCTGGCCGGTCGAGGGCGCGGTGATCGGCCCGCAGTTCGTCGAAGACGGCATCACCCTGGCGATCGCCGAGATGCTGCGCGGCGGTACCACCTGCGCCAACGAAAACTATTTCTTCCCCGACGTGCAGGCCGCGGTCTACAAGCGCCACGGCTTCCGCGCCCGGGTCGGCCTGCCGGTGATCGATTTCCCCACCGCCTGGGCCAAGACCTCCGACGAATATTTCGACCGCGCCGGCGAAGTCCACGACCTGTGGCGCGACGACGCGATGGTCGCCACCGCGTTCGCGCCGCATGCGCCGTACACGGTCAGCGACGCCAATTTCGAACGCATCCGCATGCTCGCCGATCAGCTGGATCTGCCGATCCATCTGCACACCCACGAAACCGCGCAGGAAGTCGCCGATTCGATCAAGCAATACGGCCAGCGCCCGTTGGCGCGGCTCGATCGCCTGGGTCTGGTCACCGACCGCCTGATCGCGGTGCACATGACCCAGCTCACCGACGCCGAAATCGCCCTGTGCGCCGAGCGCGGGGTCAGCGTGGTGCATTGCGCCGAATCCAACCTCAAGCTGGCCTCGGGCTTCTGCCCGGTGTGCAAGCTGCAGCACGCCGGGGTCAATCTGGCGATCGGCACCGACGGCTGCGCCAGCAACAACGATCTGGACATGTTCGGCGAAACCCGCACCGCGGCGCTGCTGGCCAAGGCGGTCGGCGACGACGCCAAGGCGCTCGATGCGTTCAGCGCGTTGCGCGCGGCCACCCTCGGCGGGGCCAAGGCGATCGGCTTCGACGACAGGATCGGTTCGATCCAGATCGGCAAGCAGGCCGACCTGGTGTGCGTGGATCTGAGCCCGCTGGAAACCCAGCCGGTGCATCACGTGGTCTCGCAGCTGATCTACGCCACCGGCCGCCATCAGGTCGGCGACGTGTGGATCGCCGGCCGCGCCAAGCTGCGCGAGCGTGCGCTGGTCGACATGGACACTGCGGCGCTGGTCGCGAATGCGCGGCAGTGGCGTACCCGCATCGCCGCGATCCAGCGCTGATCCCAGCGCCCGCGGCGGCGGAGCGGGGCGCGTCGTCGCGCCGCGTTAACACCCGCCGGCCCGGGCTTGATTCAAACTAGTTTCGTGCGCGCCGTCAGCGGTCGCGCGGCATCGACGGCAGTGAAGAGCAGGCAGGCATGAGCGCAGCGAGCAACCCATCCGGTTCGAATCAGCACGGCTCCGACGGGCACAGCGCTGGCGAGCACGACAACTTCAGTCAAGCCGAACTCGACAAGTTCGGCGCCCTGGCCAACCGCTGGTGGGATCCGCAGGGGCCGCAGAAGCCGCTGCACGCGCTCAATCCGGTGCGCCTGGACTACGTCGCCCAGCGCGCGCCGCTGCGCGAGGCGCAGGCGCTCGACGTGGGTTGCGGCGGCGGCTTGCTGAGCGAAGCGCTGGCGGCCGCGGGCGCGCAAGTGATCGCGATCGATCTGGCTCCGGAACTGATCAAGGTCGCCAAGCTGCATCGGCTGGAAACCGGCGTCGCGGTGGATTACCGCTTGCAGCCGGTGGAAGCGCTGGCGGCCGAGCGGCCGGGCTCGTTCGACGTGGTCACCTGCATGGAAATGCTCGAGCACGTGCCCGACCCGGGCGCGATCGTCCGCGCCTGCGCGAGTTTGCTCAAGCCGGGCGGGCGCTTGTTCCTGTCCACCCTCAACCGCACCCCGGCCGCGTTCGCGCTGGCGATCGTCGGCGCCGAGTATCTGGCGCGGCTGCTGCCCAAGGGCACCCACCAGTACCGCGATTTCATCAAACCCTCCGAGCTGGCGCGCTGGCTGCGCGAGGCCGGGCTGGAACTGGAAGACGTCAGCGGCCTGATGTACGAACCCTGGCGCAACGGCGCGCGCCTCACCTCGCGCACCGACATCAACTATCTGGCCTGCGCGTACAAGCCCGACGCCGCGCAGGCGTCGGCCGCATGAGCGCGCCGGCCGCGGCGCCGAACGGCGCGGAACGTCCGCACACCGCATTTCCCAAGGCGGTGCTGTTCGACCTGGACGGCACCTTGCTCGACAGCGCGCCGGACATGCTGGCGGTGGCCAACGCCATGCGCGCGGACCGGCAGTTGCCGCCGATGCCGATGCAGCCGCTGCGCGCGCAGGTCTCCAAGGGTTCGCGGGCGATGCTCGGTGCGACGTTTCCCGATCTCGATCCGGCCGAACGCGATGCGCGCGTGCCCGAATTCCTGGAGCGCTACGAGCGCGAACTCGGCCGGCACGGCGCGCCGTTCGAAGGCGTGGAAGCGATGCTGTCGGCGCTGGAAGCGGCCGGTTGCGTATGGGGCATCGTCACCAACAAACCCGAATATCTGGCGAGCAAGCTGATGCCGCTGCTGGGCTGGCAGACGCGTTGCGCGGTGCTGATCGGCGGCGACACCTTGAGCGCGCGCAAGCCCGATCCATTGCAGCTGATCGTCGCCGCCGAACGGATCGGCATCGCGCCGCAGGATTGCGTGTACGTCGGCGACGACGAACGCGACATCATCGCCGCGCGCGCCGCCGGCATGGCGTCGGTGGTGGCGTTGTGGGGCTATCGCCTGGACCACGACGATCCGCTCGCCTGGCAGGGCGATGCGCTGATCGACTCGCCCGCGCAGTTGGTCGAGGCGGACGCATGGCCGGCGACGCGATGAATCCCAAGCTCGCCGCCGATGTCGATGCCGCCTCGCAGGAGCATGCACCCCAGGAGCATGCATCCCAGGAGCAGGCGCTGCAGGACTTCGCCGGCAAATGGCGCGCGCGCTGGCCGGAATGGTCGGTGGCCGAGGTGTTCGTGCCGCGCGCGCAGCGCGGCGTGGCGGTGGCCTGGGCGGCGTTGCAACAAGAACTCACCGACGCCGCCTGGGGCGGCGCCGACGCCTTGCCCGGCGAGGCCAAGCTGGGTTGGTGGATGGAAGAATTGCAGGGTTGGCGGATGAACCGCCGGCGCCACCCGCTCGGGCTGGCGCTGCAGCGGCTCAATGCGCCCTGGGGCGATCTGGCCCTGGCCATGCCCGGCCTGCGCGACAGCCGCGAGCGCCCCGGCGACCGCGGCGAAGCCTTCGACAGCCTGCTGCCGCTGGCCACCGCGATCAGCGCGATCGACGCGGCTCTGTTCGAACCGGTGCCCGGGCAGCTGCCCGAGGCGGCGGTGCCGGCGATCCAGTCGAGCCTGCTGGAATCGCGGCTGGTGCTGCAGGGCGACGCGGCGGTGCCGCTGAGCGTGGTGGCGCGGGCGATGGCGCGTCCGGGCGAGGGCGCGGCGGTGGAATGGAACCGCGAACTGCTGGCGCAATGGCCGGCGCGGTTCGGCGCGACCGTGCCGCGGCGGCTGTGGACCGCGCTGGCCCACACCCGGCTGCAGCGCGGCGACGCGGCCCGGCCGCTGTCGCCCTGGACCGCCCTGCTGGCGGCCTGGCGCGGCGCCCGCAACTGAGCGTTGCAGGGCCGGGCGGGGGCGATCCGGCCCGGCCCGGTAGAATGGCGCCGTTGCGTTGCCCCCCACGCGCCCCCATTAGTTGCGTTGTGAATACTCCCCAAACCCCCTCGCGTTCCGCCTTGCCCGATGTCGCCTTCGACGCCGCCGCCGCCGCGCGCGCGCTGGACTGGGTCGGCATGTCCAACATCGCCTTGCCGCTGCGCATCGCCGGCAGCGACGGCCAGCCGATCCAGGTCGCCGCCTCGGTCGACGTCTCGGTAAATCTGCGCGACGCCAACGCGCGTGGCATCCACATGTCGCGGATGTACCTGCATCTGCAAAACGCGTTCGCCAGCGAAACCCTGACCCCGGCCGGCCTGCGCCGCGCGCTGCAAAGCCTGATCGACGGGCAGGGCGGCATTTCCAGCGCGTCGCGGCTGGTGCTGCGTTACGAACAACTGCTGCTGCGCCCGGCGCTGGCCAGCCAGAACGCCGGCTGGAAGCGCTACCCGGTGGAGATCGACGCGCGCCTGATCGACGGCCATCTGCACCTGGGCCTGCGTTTCTCGGTCGAATACTCCAGCACCTGTCCGGCCTCGGCGGCGTTGTCGCGCCAGCTCAACGCCGAACGTTTCGCCGCCGATTTCGCCGCCGCCCATCCGCTGTCGACCGCGGTGGTCAGCGATTGGCTGGCCTCCGAGCGCGGCCTGGCCGCGACCCCGCACGCCCAGCGCAGCCGCGCCGACGTGCGCGTTGAACTGCGTCCGGCCTTCGATGAGCTGCCGTTGGTGGGCTTGATCGATGCGCTGGAACGCGCGCTCGCCACGCCGGTGCAGACCGCGGTCAAGCGCGAGGACGAACAAGCCTTCGCCAAGCTCAACGCCGAGAACCTGATGTTCTGCGAAGACGCCGCGCGCCGCGTGGCCGCGACCCTGTCGGCCGATCCGCGGATCGAGCGCTTCGACGCCGAAGTCGCGCACTTCGAAAGCCTGCACGCGCACGATGCGGTCGCGCGGGTCACCGGGCAGGGCGCGCGCGAGTAAACGCGCCGACCGATCGCGGGACACCGCGTTGAATCCGCCCGGATGGGGGCCAGGATCGGCCCGTTCCGGTAGCCGTGGCACATGCAGGGCACGGTGTAGGATCACGTTCTGATTCGGCAGAGTTGGTGCGGCAATGCATGGAGGCGTGTGCGCGGACACACTGCGAGGCGGAAACCGTGATGGTCCCCACCCCCGGGATGCAGGGCCCTTGGGCTATGCTCCGATCACCAGACTAGTGACCGGAAGGGGCATGGGGAAACCCTGGCGTCGTGGCTGGCAGGCCCTGTTGGTTCTGCTGGGGATATTTGCGGTGGCGGCGATCGCGTCGGCGCAAGACGTAAGCCTGCCTCCCGCCGATGCATCGGCCAATGCCATCGCGCAGGCCCCGGTTCCGCTCGAGCGTCCGGCGCCGCTGACCCGTTCCGACCGCGAACCCTACGACCCCAGTTCCTACCGCGCGCCTTCGCTGAGCCTGGCCCGGCTGGGACAGGATCCGGTGCCCGCGCGGGTGATCGCCGGCGAATTCGATCGCCGCTTCGAGGCGGTGTCCGGCAATGAAATCTGGGCGCCCAAACGCCAGCCGGTGTGGTGGCGGGTCACGCTCAATCAAGACGTGGATCCGATCGATTCGCCGCAGCTGACCATCTCGCGTCCGTATCGACGCGAAATCGAACTGTGGCGGCCCGGCGACGAATTGCCGTTGCGGCGTTCGATCTACGGACCCGACACCGACCTCAACCATTCCACCCGCAAGATCGTGTTCCCGTTGCCCCTGGGCTTGCGCAAGGGCGACACCCTGTACCTGCGGGTGATGGCGACCGATCTGTCGCCGTCGAAGGTGACGATCCAGCCGCTGGCCCAGGTCCAGCGCGACGACATGCGCCATGTCGCCCTGCGCAGCGTGGTGCTGACCGCGATGGGCGTGGTCGCGGTGCTCGCGTTCGGCTTCTGGGCCGGCTTGCGCGAACGCGGTTACGCCTATCTGGGCCTGACCCTGGTGCTGCAGATCCTGACCTTGACCTCCGACGGCGGCGAGATGCGGGTGGTGCCCTGGCTCAACGAGATCGCGCCCGACACCCGCGCCAACATCGTGCTCAACACCGCCGCGGTCTTGGCCAGCATCCGCTTTCTGATCTTCTTCCTCGGCTTGCGCACCACCCAGCCGCGGGTCGCGCAGATCCTGGATTGGTGCAGCATCTCGCTCGGCGCATTGCTGGCGCTGACCTTGTTCCGCACCTTCAAGTACAGCGCGCTGTACGGCAATCTCAATCTGCTGATCGTGATCGTGGTGATCCTGTACTGCGGCTTCGTCGCCACCTGGCGGCGGCAGCGCGAAGCGTATTTCCTGTTGCTGGCGTGGTTGCCGTTGATGGCGCTGCTGGTGGCCCTGGTCGGTTCGCGCCATCAGTGGTGGCCGGAGTTCGCCTGGCTGGAATACACCTTCCCGATCGGCCTGGCCTTCGGCGGCCTGGGGCTGCTGCTCGGCCTGACCACCAAGCTGCAACAACTGCGCCGCGACCGCGACACCGCCAACCGTCTGGCCACCTACGACAGCCTGACCGGCGCGATGACCCGCGCGGCGATTTCGCAAAGCCTGCGCACCGCGGTGGAAAGCGCGCAGCGTTCGCACCGGCCGTTGTCGGTGGTGTTCTTCGATATCGACCACTTCAAGCGCATCAACGACGAGCACGGCCATCGGGTGGGCGATGAAACCTTGCGCATCGTGTCCTTGCGCACCCGCAATCGTCTGCGCGCTTACGACTTGTTCGGCCGTTACGGCGGCGACGAGGTGTTGGTGGTGTTGGCCGATACCCATCTGCGCGACGCGGTGCGGGTGGCCGAGCACTTGCGCGAATCGGTCAGCGGCAGCCCGCTGTCGATCGACGGCCGCCTGTTGCCGGTCAGCCTGAGCCTGGGCGTGGCCGAGCTGATGCCGGGCGAAACCCCGGAGCAGTTGCTCGAACGCGCCGACGCGGCGCTGTACACCAGCAAGTCCGCCGGCCGCGACCGGGTCACCGGGCACAGCGTGGAGATCGAGCGCGAGGTGGTGTCGTGATGCCCGACGGCGGCTCGCCGGCGCTGGCGTTCCAGGCCGCGCAACTGCGCACCGGCGACGTGCTGCTGATGCGCGCGCGCGGCCCGCTGGCGGCGTTGACCGCCTGGTTCGGCGAGAGCGCTTACAGCCACGTCGCCTTGCTCGGCCGCGCCGGGTATCTGATCGAAGTCGCCGCCGGCGGCGTGGTCGAACGCGCGTTGTCGCAGCGCCTGGACGATCCGGCGCTGATCGCGGTGGACGCGCGCCGGCCGATGGGCACGGCCATCGACCTGCAGGACAACGAGCGCATCGCCGTGCTCGCGCATGCCTTGTCGCTGCGCCGTCAGGGCTTCGCCGGCGATGCGCTGGCCGCGCTCGGCCGCGCCGCGGCGCTGCGCGACCGCAGTCTGCCGGCGTCGCCGCAACTGCGCGCGGTGCTGAGCGAAGCCTTGGGCCACGCCGCGGCCGAACCGGCGGGGGCGATGAGCGCGAGCGAATTCGTGTACCGCTGCTTCGCCGAAAACCCGGCCCAGCCGCGCGGACGGCTGGCGCCGCTGCTGCCGCTGGCCGCGCCGTCCTCGGCGCCGTTTCCGTCGTTGGATTGGGACGGGTTGTGGCGCGAAATCGCGCCTTGTTTGCGGCCGGCGCGGCGCGAAGCGTTGCGTCTGGACGAACACGGCCAACCGGCGTCGGCGCAGCACGTCGGCGAGGACGAATTCGCCGAAGCGCTGGCCCAGGCCCGGCAGCGGCTGGGATTGATGGAGCGCGGCAACGGATTTCTGGCCGCGTCCGGGCCGCGGCTGCCCAATCCCAAGTGCGTGCGTTTGCGCGATCTGGAATCTTCGCCGTCGTTCGCGCCGCTGGGCGCGCTGCTCGACGCCGCCCCGATCTGATCGGCCGGCGTTACTGCGTCGCCTTGGCGCGCTCCAGCACCAGCAGCGGATCGATCCGCACATCGAACCAGTTCATGCCCCAATGCAGATGCGGGCCGGTCGCGCGTCCGGTCGCGCCGACCGCGCCGATGACCTGACCTTGGGCGACCCGATCGCCGAGCTTCACATCGATCCGCGACAGGTGCAGAAAGTTCGAACTCACCCCGTGCCCGTGGTCGAGCAACACGGTGCCGCCGGTCAGGTACAGATCGGGCCCGACGAAGGTGATCACGCCCGCGGCCGGCGCCTTGATCGCGGTGCCGGTGGGCGCGGCGATGTCCATGCCCGAATGGCCGGAGCCTTTTTGCCCGTTGTAGACGCGCTGATTGCCGAAGCGTCCGCTGATCCGCCCCTGCACCGGCCAGATGAAAGGCTGGGCGAAATCGGCGCGATCGTCGTCGCGCGCGCGCGCCGCCACCACCTGCGCCTGTTCGCGCTCGATCCGCGCGGCGATCTCCGGCGGCGGATTGACCGTCTTGGGCGGAACGCCCTGGATGTATTCGGTCGGAAACTCGCGCGGCGTCACCGCGATGCGCGCGGTTTCGGCCCGGCCCGGCGCGATCTCCACCTGCACCGTCAGCGGCCCGGTCGCGTCGCGGCCGACGCCGAACACCACGCTGCCGTAGCCGGTGGTGCGCAACTGCCTGTCGCCGTAAGTCACCTTGCTGCCGGCGGGCACCTTGCCGATCACCAATCCGCCTTGCGAAACCGCCGACGGGAACACCACCCGGGTATCGGCCGGAGCGGCCGCGGCGGCCGGGGTTTGCGCCAGCGACGCCGCGGCCGGCGCCAGCAACGCCAGCGCCAGACTCAATACAGCCAACTTCATCGATCGAAGGCCAGTCGCTGCCCGTTCGGCGTGCCGACCAGTTTGGCGCCGTCCCAGGCCAACACGCCGTTGACCCAGGTCGAGGCGATGCGCGAGCGGAAGGTGCGGCCTTCGAACGGCGACCAGCCGCACTTGGACAGCACGTCCTCGCGCTGCACGGTGTAGGGCGTGTCGTCGATCAGCACCAGGTCGGCGAAGTAGCCCTCGCGCAGAAAGCCGCGGTGCTCCACGTCGAACAGCTTGGCCGGCGCGTGGGCGAATTTGTCGACCACCTGGGCGGTGCTCAAACGGCCTTCGTGGACCAGTTCCAGCGCGGCGTTGAGCGCGAACTGCACCAGCGGCAGGCCGCTCGGCGCCGAGGTGTAGGGACGCGCCTTTTCTTCCAGCGTGTGCGGGGCGTGGTCGGTGGCGAGCACGTCGATCACGTCCGCGGCGACCGCGCGGATCAGCGCTTCGCGGTCGGCCGGGTCCTTGATCGCCGGGTTGCACTTGATCAGATGGCCGAGCTTGGCGTAATCCTCGCGGTCGAAGCGCAGGAAGTGGATGCAGGTCTCGGCGGTGATGCGCTTGCCTTCGATCGGGCCGGGCTGGAACAGCGCCAGCTCATCGGCGGTGCTGATGTGCAGCACGTGCAGGCGGGTGTTGTGCTTGCGCGCCAGCGAGATCGCCAGCTCGGTGGATTTCTTGCAGGCCTGGCGCGAGCGGATGTCGGGATGGAACTCGGCCGGGATGTCGTCGCCGTACTTCGCCTTGTAGATGGCGAGCTCGGCGTCGATCATCGGCGTGTCTTCGCAGTGGGTGATGATCGGCGTGGGCACGTCGCGGAAGATCGCGTCCAGGGTGACCGGATCGTCGACCAGCATGTTGCCGGTGGACGCGCCCATGAACACTTTCACCCCCGGCGCGGTGCGCGGATCCAGCGACTGGATCGCGGCGAGGTTGTCGTTGCTCGCGCCCAGGTAGAACGCGTAGTTGCCCCAGGCGCGGCCGGCGGCGCGGCGGTACTTGTCCTCCAGCGCGGCCGCGTCGAGCGTCGGCGGGTTGGTGTTGGGCATGTCCATGAAGGTGGTCAGCCCGCCGGCCACAGCCGCGGCCGACTCGGTGGCCATGTCGGCCTTGTATTCCATACCGGGTTCACGGAAATGAACCTGATCGTCGATCATCCCGGGCAGCAGGCGCCGGCCGTTCGCGTCGATCACGGTTTCGCCGCCGCGTCCGGACAGGCCCGCGCCGATCTGGGCGATGCGGCCGTCCTCGATGCGCAGGTCGCCGTCGTACTCGCGACCTTCGTTGACCAGGCGGGCGTTGACGATCAGGGTCGATGGCATGAGCAGTGGCTTCCGGGTGGCGAAGTGGGGGAATCGGGTCGGTCGTGCGGACCGCGGTCGGCGGTGTCCTCGCCGGTGCCGGGCACCGGGTCGTAGCCGCCTGGGTGCAGAGGATGACAGCAGCCGAGGCGTTTTAGCGTGAGCCAGCCGCCCTTGAGCGCGCCGTAATGCCCGATGGCCGTCATCGAATACGACGAACAGCTGGGATGGAAGCGGCAACGTTGGCCGAGCAGCGGGCTGATCCAACGTTTATAGCCACGAAGCAAGGCGATGAGCAGGCGGGCGATCACGTTTCCTTAATGCCGGCAACGGTAGTGACAGGAGCGGGGAATAAGCGTGCGGGCGTGCCCGCGCAGGGCGCTATTTTACGCCGCGATCGGCCGCGCACCGTGCGGTTGCCGCGGGTGCCGCAGCAGGGTATAACAGCGCGCTTTCCCCAAACAAGGCAAGTGCAAGACGAAGGTCCGCCGCGGCGCGGAAACGCTGTTGCCGAGCTGCACGGACCGGGCGAAAACCGGCGTACTGTCGGATTTCACTTGCGGTCATCGAACGCATGTGCATTTGATGGCCGGGTGGGTCATGCTTGGCCCGCGATGTCTCCGGACCGCGTTCGGAGGCGCCCTCAGGGAATAGAAGGACAAGCCGCTCGTGGCAGTGAAAAAACCTGCGAAGAAGGCCGTCAAGGCCGCCAAGAAGACCGTGAAGCCGGCTGCGAAGAAGGCGGCCAAACCCGCGGTCAAGCCCGCGCCGAAGAAAACGGCCGTTACCAAGCCCGCGGCCAAGAAGGCGGCTCCGGCGAAAGCGGCGGCCAAGAAGGCCCCGGCGGCCAAGCCGGCCGGCAAGCAGGTCGCGGTGGCGAAGAAGGCGGCCCCGGCCAAGCCGGCGGCGGCCAAGAAGCCCGCCGCCAAGCCGGCACCGGCGGCGAAGAAGGCGGCGCCCGCGCCGGCCAAGTCAGCACCGGTCAAGGCGGCACCCAGTAAACCCACGGCAGGCAAGGACGTAGCAACAAAGAAGCCGGAGCTTAAAAAAGTTGAAGCGAAAAAGCCCGAAGCTGTGAAGCCCAAACCTGCGCCCGCCGTCAAACCGCCCGCGGCGCAGCCCCCCGCCCAGGAGGCGGCCGCTGCCAAGCAGGCCGACCGCATCTCCGAACAAAGCAAGAACACAGTGACCCAATCAGCATCCAGCAAGACCCCGGCGGGCAAGCCCGCCACCACGACCGCCCCCGCGGCGGCCCCGCGTCCGGCCGGCAAGGTGGCCGTGGCCGTGACGGTCAAACAGCCGTCGGCGCCCGCGCCGAAGACCAAGGTCAAGGTCGTGCCTTACAAGAACGATCCGGCCACCGGCCGTCCGCTCGTGCCGGAAGGCTATAAGCCGGCCGCCGATGAGGAATACATGAGCGCATTGCAGCTCGAGTATTTCCGTCAGCGCCTGATGCAATGGCGCGCGGACCTGGTCGAGGAGTCCAAGCAGACCATCGAGAACCTCAAGGACGAAGTGCGCGACGTCGGCGACGAAGCCGAACGCGCGACGCGCGAGACGGAGAACTCGTTGGAGCTGCGCACCCGCGACCGTTACCGCAAGCTGATCAGCAAGATCGACAGCACCCTCAAGCGGGTGGACTCCGGCGACTACGGTTTCTGCGTCGACACGGGCGAGGAAATCGGCCTGGAGCGCCTGGAGGCGCGCCTGACCGCCGAGCGCACGATCGACGCGCAGGAGCGTTGGGAGCATCTGCAGAAGCAGATGGGCGACTGATCCCAGCCGCTAGCGCGTTGCGAAAAAAGCCCGGCTCCGGCCGGGCTTTTGCGTTTGCGGCGGCGCGGGCGAAACGCCAGGGTCGGTCCACCTGCGGCGGCCGCGACGCGGATAGGCTGTGAGCGTCGATGCCACCCGGAGCCGCGCCATGAACGTCCATTCGCCCGAGCACGCCGATTCCGGCCGCATGGCGTTCATGCGCGAGGCGTTGTCGCTGGCCCGCGCCAACGCCGCCGCCGGCGGCCGCCCGTTCGGCGCGGTGCTGGTGCGCGACGGCCGGGTCATCGCGCGCGCGGTCAACCGGATCCTGGAAACCGGCGATCCGATCGCGCACGCCGAACTGCTGGCGATCCGCGAAGCCGCGCAGGCGCTCGGTCTGGTCCGCCTGGACGGCTGCACGATTTACGCCAGCGGCCATCCTTGCCCGATGTGTCTGGCGGCGATGCACCTGGTCGGGGTGGAGGCGGTGTATTACGCCTACTCGAACGAGGACGCCGAGCCGTTCGGCCTCTCCACCGCCGCGGTCTACGCGCAAATGGCGCTGCCGCCGCCGCAGCAACGCCTGCCGCTGCAGCGACTGCGCCCGGACGGAGAAGCCGGCCTGTACGCGCAGTGGGCGGGCAGCGCCTGAGTCGATCCGGCGCCGCGCGCCGCGCCCAACGCGGTTAGGATGCAGGCACCTTCGGAGAATCGCCCATGGACGACGCTTTGCTGATTCTGGGGCCGGTAGCGGTGCTGGCCTGGAACGCGCTGCTGTGGCATTGGTCGCGCGGCTACCTGCGTTATGCCGCGGTGGCGATGTTCGTACTCAACCTATTGATCGGCTCGCCGCTGCTGGGCGTGCTGTGCTGGAACCTGGCGCGTCAGGACATCGAGACCAGCATGGCCGGTGCCGACGGCGATGCGTTGGTGGCCATCGGCACGGCGTTGTTCAACGGCGTGGTCGCGTTGATCGGCGCGGTCGCGGTGGTCTTGCGCAAGCCCAAGCCGGCGAGCCCGGAGCGAGCGGAGCGAACGAAGTTGCGCAGCGACTAAGCCTTGCCAACGAAATAGCGCAACTTACCCATCAGCACCGCGCAACGCACCCATCAGCACCGCGCAACTCACCCATCGGCACCGCGCAACTCACCTATCGTCATTCCGGCGAAAGCCGGAACCCATTTTGACTTTGCTCTCATCAGCCCGAACCAGGCCGTTGTTGTCGGCGGCTCTAAGCTCACGCCGCCGTCATTGCAGATCGCGCAAATCCAGCCGCCGCAGCTTCGGCGCCAGCTTGGCCGTGGCGCCGACCACCGCCAAGGTCATGCAGCCGCCGAAGATCACCGACGGCACCAATCCCATCAGCTTGGCCGCGAGCCCGGATTCGAACGCGCCCAACTCGTTGGATGAGCCGATGAAGATGCCGTTGATCGAAGACACCCGCCCGCGCATTTCGTCCGGCGTCGACAACTGCAGGATGGTCGAGCGCAGCACCACCGAAACCCCGTCGCACATCCCCGACAGCATCAGCATCGCCGCCGAAAGCCAGAAATCGCGCGATATCGCAAAGCCGATGATGCACAGGCCGAAGCCGGCGACCGCGTAGAGCAGCAGGCGCCCGGCGTTCTTCTGCGGCGGATGCTTGGCCAGCCACAAGCCCATCAGCACCGCGCCGGCCGCCGGCGCCGCGCGCAATACGCCGAGGGCTTCGGGGCCGTAATGCAGCACGTCGTGGATGAACGCCGGCAGCAGCGCGACCGCGCCGCCGAACAACACCGAGAACATGTCCAGCGCCTGCGCGCCGAGCACCACCTGGTTGTTGAACACGAAGCGCAGGCCTTCGCCGATGCTCTTGAACACCGGCGCGCGTTCGGCCTGCGGCGCGGGCTCGGTCACGCGCAGGGTGATGATGGCGATCGCCGCAGCCAGGGCGAACGCGGCCGCGACCAGATACGCCGAAGTCTTGCCGCCCCAGGCCACCAGCACGCCGCCCAGGGCCGGGCCCAGCACCAGCCCGGTCTGCATCACCACGCTGCCGACGCCGGCGCCGCGGGCGAAGTGTTCGCGCTTGAGCACCCGCGCGAACAACGACATGTACACCGGCGACAGGAACGCGCGGACCACGCCGTTGATGGCGATCGCCGCGTAGATGGTCAGGGTCGACAAGCCCAGGCCGCCGGCCGGCAACTTGCCGCTGGCGACGCCGGCCAGCATCAAGGTGGTCAGCAGCAGGCCCAGGCAGGCGAACATGCCCAGCTTGCGCCGCGGCAGATGATCGACCGCGTAGCCGGCGAACAAAGCGAAGCAGAAATACGGGATTACCTCGGTGAGCCCGATCAGCCCCAGCGCGAACGGGTCGCGGGTCAGCTCGTACACGTGCCAGCCGACCGTGACCGCGACGATCTGATACGACAGCATCGCCAGCAGCCGGTACAGCAGCAGGCCGGCGAAGCCTGGGTTGCGCAGCAGTTGCGCGGGGCCGGTCGGAGCAGTGTCGACTGCGATATCGCCGGCGCCGTCGTTGCTCACAGCCGGCGCTGCGCCTGTTCGCGGATGAACGCCAGCAGCGCGGCCAGGCCGTTGCTGCGGGTCGGCGAGAGGTGTTTGGCCAGGCCGATGTCGGCGATGTAGTCGGCCTGGGTGGCGACGATCTCGGTCGCGCTGCGGCCCGAATACACCCGCAGGGCCAGATAGATCAGGCCCGAGACGATGGCCGAATCGCTGATCGCGTGGAAGGTGAGCCGGCTGGCGTCGCCTTCGACCACGATCCACACCATCGACTGGCAACCCAGCAGGCGGTGTTCTTCGGTTTTCCACTCCGCCGGCAGATCCGGCAGCTTGCGGCCCAGGTCGATCAGGTACTGGTAACGCTCGGACCAGTCGCCGAAGAAGGCGAACTCATCGCGGATCGTCGCCTGTGCTTCGGCGGCGGTGGCCTCGATCGGGAACGGCGAGGCGAGGGCGGCGACGCTCATCGCGAACGCTTCCAGCGCACGCCGGCCGGGGTGTCTTCCAGCAGGATGCCTTCATCGGCGAGTTGCTGACGGATCGCGTCGGCGCGGGCGAAGTCGCGCGACTGCTTGGCGGCGTTGCGTTCGTCGACCAGGGCCTGGATGCGGGCGTCGTCGTTTTCGTCGGTGGCGCCGGAGAACCACGCCGCGGGGTCTTGTTGCAGCAGGCCCAGGGCCAGGCCCGCGCCGAGCAACTCGCGCTTGAGCCGCGCCTGCTCGGCCGGATCGGTGGCCTTGCGCGCTTCGCTGGCGATGCGGGCCACTTCGGCGAGCGCGCGCGGGGTGTTGAGATCGTCGTCGAGCGCGGCTTCGACGCCCGCCGGGATGACGATAGCGCCGGCGTCGACACCGGCCAGATCGCGCAAGGTGCCGTACAGGCGTTCCAGCGTGCGCGTGCATTGCTCGATCAGATCGCGCGACCAGTCCAGCGGCTGCCGGTAGTGCGCCGACAGCAACGCATAGCGCAAGGCCTCGGGCGAATAGGTCTTGACCAGGCCGTTGATGGTCATGATGTTGCCGATCGACTTCGACATCTTCAGACCGCCGAAATTGAGCATGCCGTTGTGCAGCCACCAGCGCGCGAACACCTTGCCGCCGTGCGCGCACTCGCTCTGCGCGATCTCGTTCTCGTGGTGCGGGAACTGCAGATCCACGCCGCCGGCGTGAATGTCGATGGTCTCGCCCAAATGCGCGGCGGCCATCGCCGAGCATTCGATGTGCCAGCCCGGACGGCCGCGGCCCCAGGGAGACTCCCAGCCGGGCAGGTCGTCGCTGGAGGGCTTCCACAGCACGAAGTCGCCCGGATCGCGCTTGTACGGCGCCACCTCGACCCGCGCGCCGGCGCGCATGTCCTCGATGTCGCGGCGCGAGAGCTTGCCGTAACCGTCGAAGCTGCCGATGGCGAAGAGCACGTGGCGTTCGGCCTCGTAGGCGTGGCCGGATGCGATCAGGCGCTCGATCATCGTCACGATTTCGCCGATGTGCGCGGTCGCGGCCGGTTCCAGATCCGGCGGCTTCACCCCCAGCGCGGCCATGTCCTCGCGGTAAGCGGCGGCGAACCGGTCGGTGATGACCGAGATCGGCACGCCTTGATCGGCCGCGGCGGCGTTGATCTTGTCGTCTACGTCGGTGATGTTGCGCGCATAGGCCAGACCGCCGTAACGCCGGCGCAGCAGGTCGGCGAGCACGCCGAACACCACCGGGCCGCGTGCGTTGCCGATATGCACATAGTTGTAGACC
This sequence comes from Pseudomonas sp. CGJS7, assembly GCF_036961695.1. Classification (NCBI taxonomy): domain Bacteria; kingdom Pseudomonadati; phylum Pseudomonadota; class Gammaproteobacteria; order Pseudomonadales; family Pseudomonadaceae; genus Pseudomonas; species Pseudomonas sp. CGJS7. The sequence goes on from NZ_JBAMDI010000028.1 coordinate 25,259, forward strand.
GTGGGGCCGCAGACATACATCGTCGGGCGCGAGGGATCCAGCGGCTGGAAGGGTTCGACCTGTCGCGACAGGCTGTTGTAGAGATGCAGGCTCATGGATAGACGGCTTGGGATCGGGTTCATTCTAGCGGCCATGCGCGCCCGCGCACGCCGCGGCGAGCGAATATTCCCGGCCGATCCGGGCAAATCGGCGAACCCCGGCCCGAGCGGCGCCGAAATTTTCTCTCGCCAGGCGTGTCAACCGATCTCCCCGACGTGCGTTGGCCGCCGGCGGGACACCCAGCCCCCGGTCCGGCGAGGTTGCCATCGCTAAGCAGGACGGGGTCTAAAGGCGCGATTCAGGCCGTGGGCGGACACTGCTCTTACACTTTATTCACGAATCCACGCCGCGAGCCCGATGAACCGAATCGTCCTGCAGACCTCGATCCTGGCGCTGTCCTGCGCCGCGGCGGTTCTGTGGGTCCGGCCCGTGGCGGCGCAGCCGCAGGGCGATAACGTGCGCACCGTGATTCAGGCCGAGAACGTGCGCTTCGACTACGCCCAGGTGCTGCGGGTGACCCCGGTCTACCAGACCCTGCGCGCGACCACGGTCGAGCAGCAGTGCGATCCCGAGCCCAGCGGCAAGCCCGATTCGCGGCTGTCGCGGGTGGTCGGGGCGGTCCGCGAGGCGCTCGGCCGCGAGCGCGATCCCAAGCCCAGCACCGGCGAGAACTGCCGCCCGGTGCCGGTGGAGCGCGAATTCCGCCGGCCCATCGCCTACGACGTGGACTACGTCTACAAGGGCAGCCGGTTCCGCTCGCGCCTGCCCGAAGACCCGGGCAACAAGCTCAAGGTCCGGGTCGCGGTGACCCCGGTCGTCGCCCCGATCAGCACCGCGCGCTGAGCCCGCGCGCCTGACCCGGTTCCCGTTTCCGGCCCGCGCGGCTTGCGCCGCTGGGCCTCGCATGCGAGCATTCGCGGCCTGATGAACCCGAACTACGCCGACGCCGACATCCTGACCTCTGCCTACATGGCGGCGGGGATGACCTCGCGCGCGCGTCGACCGTTGCCCTGCCAATCCGCTGGGTGACGGCGCTCGCCGTCGTTCGTGTAACAAGCCGCACACACGAAAAGCCCAGCCTAGCGCTGGGCTTTTTTGTTTTTCCGGCCCGGAAATCGGGAAGGGGGTCGGGACGTCTCTGGCCCCTCTCGCGATTGCCGGCCACCGCGCCACCGTTTTGCCGATTCTCCATTCCCGATTCCCGATTCCCGTTCCAGGACCCGAACCGACGATGAAGCACTTCCTCAACACCCAGGACTGGTCGCGCTCCGACCTCGACGCGCTGCTGGCGCGGGCCGCCGCGTTCAAGCGCAGCAAACTCGGCGATGAGCTCAAGGGCAAATCGATCGCGCTGGTGTTCTTCAACCCGTCCATGCGCACCCGCACCAGTTTCGAACTGGGCGCGTTCCAGCTCGGCGGCCACGCGGTGGTGCTGCAGCCGGGCAAGGACGCGTGGCCGATCGAGTTCGATCTGGGCACGGTGATGGACGGCGACACCGAGGAGCACATCGCCGAAGTGGCCAAGGTGCTGGGCCGTTACGTCGATCTGATCGGCGTGCGCGCGTTCCCGAAGTTCGTCGACTGGGCCAACGACCGCCAGGACAAGGTGCTGGCCAGCTTCGCCAAGTACTCGCCGGTGCCGGTGATCAACATGGAGACCATCACCCATCCGTGCCAGGAACTGGCGCACGCGCTGGCGCTGCAAGAGCACTTCGGCACCGCCGACCTGCGCGGCAAGAAGTACGTGCTGACCTGGACCTACCACCCCAAGCCGCTCAACACCGCGGTCGCCAACTCGGCGCTGACCATCGCCACCCGGCTGGGCATGGACGTGACCCTGCTGTGCCCGACCCCGGAATACGTGCTCGATGAGCGCTACATGGGCTGGGCCGAGCAGAACGTCGCCGAGAGCGGCGGATCGCTCAAGATCAGCCACGACATCGAAAGCGCCTACACCGGCGCCGACGTGGTCTACGCCAAGAGCTGGGGCGCGCTGCCGTACTTCGGCAACTGGGGCCCGGAAAAGCCGATCCGCGACCAGTACAAGCACTTCATCGTCGACGAAGCCAAGATGGCGCTGACCAACAACGGCGTCTTCAGCCACTGCTTGCCGTTGCGCCGCAACGTCAAGGCCACCGACGGCGTGATGGATTCGCCGCAGTGCATCGCCATCGACGAAGCCGAAAACCGCCTGCATGTGCAGAAAGCCATCATGGCCGCGTTGATCGGTCAGTAACGCCGAACCACTCCCTCTCCCGCTTGCGGGAGAGGGCTGGGGTGAGGGCACGACCTCGCCCCGAACCCACACCTCCCTCGTTCGCCCCCCACCCAACCCTCCCTCGCAAAGCGGGGGCGGGCGCCAAACAAGCAGAGACTTTCCGAACATGAGCAAAGACATCGTCCTCGCCTTCTCCGGCGGCCTCGACACCAGCTTCTGCGTGCCTTACCTGCAAGAGCGCGGCTGGGCCGTGCACACGGTGTTCGCCGACACCGGCGGCGTGGACGCGGAAGAGCGCGCCTTCATCGAGCAGCGCGCGACCGAGTTGGGCGTGGCCAGCCACGTCACCGTCGACGGCGGTCCGGCGATCTGGTCGGGCTTCGTCAAGCCGTTCGTGTGGGCCGGCGAGGGCTACCAGGGCCAGTACCCGCTGCTGGTTTCCGACCGCTATCTGATCGTCGAAGCCGCGCTCAAGCGCGCCGCCGAACTGGGCACCAAGGCCATCGCCCACGGTTGCACCGGCATGGGCAACGACCAGGTGCGTTTCGACCTGGCGGTGAAGGCGCTGGGCGATTACGAAATCGTCGCGCCGATCCGCGAAATCCAGAAAGAACACACCGAAGTGCGCGCCTACGAGCAGAAGTACTTGGAAGAACGCGGCTTCGGCGTGCGCGCCAAGCAGAAGGCCTACACCATCAACGAGAACCTGCTCGGCCTGACCATGTCCGGCGGCGAGATCGACCGCTGGCAGGCGCCGGGCGAGGGCGCGGTGGGTTGGTGCAAGCCGCGGGCTGAGTGGCCGAGCGAAACCTTGCAGGTCACGCTGAAGTTCGAGAACGGCGAAGCGGTGGCCTTGAACGGCGAGAAGATCGAAGGCCACAAGCTGCTGGCCAAGCTCAACGGTTTGTTCGCGCAGTACGGTGTGGGCCGCGGCCTCTACACCGGCGACACCACCATCGGCCTGAAGGGTCGGATCATTTTCGAAGCGCCGGGCCTGATCGCGCTGCTGACCGCGCACCGCGCGCTGGAAGAAGCGGTGCTGACCAAGCAGCAGAACCGCTTCAAGCCCGACGTGGCGCGCAAGTGGGTCGAGCTGGTGTACGAAGGCTTCTTCCACGATCCGCTCAAGACCGACCTGGAAGCGTTCCTGGCCAGCTCGCAGAGCACGGTCAACGGCGAAGTGGTGCTGCAGACCAACGGCGGCGCGGTCGACGCGGTGGCGGTGAGCTCGCCGCACATCCTCAACGCCAAGGGCGCGACCTATGCGCAGGCGGCCGACTGGGGCGTGGCCGAGGCCGAAGGTTTCATCAAGCTGTTCGGAATGAGCAGCACGCTGTGGGCTGAGATCAATCGCAAAGGCTGATGCCTTTGCTAGGAGTGAGCGGGGAGGAGTGAGGAGTGGGCGAAAGCCGCTTTTGCTTCTGCACTGGCTCAGTCCTCGCTTCTCTGCGCTCACTTCTCTTCCGCCATCCAAGCGAAAGCACCGAACCAGACCATGCTCTCCGAAGTCCTAAAACATCTGCAGGCCCTGGTGTCCTACGACACCCGCAATCCGCCGCGCGATATCGGCACCGACGGCATCTTCGATTACCTGCGCAGCCAGCTGGGCGGTTTCAATGTCGAGGTGATCGACCACGGCGCCGGCGCTGTGTCGCTGCTGGCCGTGCGCGGCAATCCGCGCCGGTTGTTCAACGTCCATCTGGACACGGTGCCTTCCTCGGAAGCCTGGAGCGCCGACCCGCATACCCTGCGGGTGACCGACGACCGCGCGATCGGCCTGGGCGCCTGCGACATCAAGGGCGCCGCCGCCGGCCTGCTCGCCGCGGCCGCGGTCACCAGCGGCGACGCCGCGTTCTTGTTCAGCACCGACGAAGAAGCCAACGACGCGCGCTGCATCGCCGGTTTCCTCGGCACCGACCACGGCTTCCTGGAAGCCATCGTCGCCGAACCGACGATGTGCGATGCGGTGCTGGCCCATCGCGGCATCAGCTCGGTGCAACTGCGTTTCCGCGGCGTCGCCGGCCATGCCTCCGGCGCCAACGCGATGCAGGCCAGCGCCTTGCATCAGGCGATCCGTTGGGGCGGCAAAGCCCTGGATCATGTCGAAGCGCAGTCGCATCAGCGTTTCGGCGGGCTCACCGGCCTGCGTTTCAACATCGGCCGGGTCGAGGGCGGGATCAAGGCCAACATGATCGCTTCCAGCGCCGATCTGCGTTTCGGCTTCCGTCCGCTGCCTTCGCAATCCATCGACGGCCTGCACGAAATCTTCGGCACCCTGATCGATCCCGGCGCGATCGAGCGCTACGAAGAAACCTTCCGCGGCCCGCCGCTGCCGGCCGGCGATGTGGCCTCGGCCGAAGAACGCCGCCTGGAAGCGCGCGATCTGGCCGACGCCCTGGACTTGCCGATCGGCAACGCGGTCGACTTCTGGACCGAAGCCTCGCTGTTCTCGGCCGCCGGCCTGACCTCGATCGTCTACGGCCCCGGCGACATCGCCCAGGCGCACACCGCCGACGAATGGGTCGCGCTGGAACAACTGGAACGCTACGCCCAAAGCGTCGCGCGCATCATGGGGAGCAACGGTTAATGAGCGTTTCCATGGACAACCACCTGCAGACCCGCCAGACCATCGTGCGGCTGCTGTCGAGCATGGCCAGCGCGAAGGAAATCTCGCAGTACCTCAAGCGTTTTTCCCAGCTCGACTCGAAGCGTTTCGCCGTGGTCAAAGTCGGCGGCGCGGTGCTGCGCGACGATCTGGCCGCGCTGACCTCCTCGCTGGCGTTCCTGCAGGACGTCGGCCTGACCCCGATCGTGATCCACGGCGCTGGCCCGCAGCTGGATGAGGAACTGTCCGCCGCCGGCATCGTCAAACAAACCGTCAACGGCCTGCGGGTGACTTCGCCGGAAGCGCTGGCGATCGTGCGCCGCGTATTTCAGTCGCAGAACCTCAAGCTGGTCGAAGCGCTGCAGTCCGGCGACGGCCGCGCCACCTCGATCATCTCCGGCGTGTTCGAAGCCGAGTACCTGGACCGCGACACCTACGGGCTGGTCGGCGAGGTCAAGAAGGTCAATCTGGCGCCGATCGAAGCCAGCCTGCAGGCCGGTTCGATCCCGGTGATCGCCAGCCTCGGCGAAACCGTCGGCGGGCAGATTCTCAACGTCAACGCCGACTTCGCCGCCAACGAACTGGTGCAGGTGCTGCAGCCGTACAAGATCGTGTTCCTCACCGGCACCGGCGGCCTGCTCGACGACAACGGCCGGGTGATCGACTCGATCAACCTGTCGACCGAGTACGAGCACCTGATCGAACAGCCGTGGATCAACGGCGGGATGAAGGTCAAGATCGAGCAGATCAAGGATTTGCTCGACAAGTTGCCGCTGACTTCGTCGGTGTCGATCACCAAGCCGTCGGAACTGGCCAAGGAACTGTTCACCCACAAGGGTTCGGGCACGCTGGTTCGGCGCGGCGAGCGCGTGTTGCAGGCGCAGAGCTGGGATCAGCTGGATCTGGTGCGTCTGCGTTCGCTGATCGAGTCGGCGTTCGGCCGCAAGCTGGTCGACGACTACTTCGAACGCACCGCGCTCAAGCAGGCCTACGTCAGCCAGAACTATCGTGCCGCGGTGATTCTGATCGAAGCCGAGGGCCGCACCTACCTGGACAAATTCGCCGTGCTCGACGACGCCCAGGGCGAAGGTTTAGGCCGCGCGGTGTGGCAAGTCATGCGCGAACAGAACCCGAGCGTGTTCTGGCGCTCGCGTCACGGCAACGCGGTCAATCCGTTCTATTACTCCGAATCCGACGGCTGCCTGAAGCAGGAGAAGTGGAAGGTGTTCTGGTACGGCATGAGCGGCTTCGACGAGATCGCCGAGTGCGTGGAGTATTCGAGCCGGCGCGCGCCGACCCTGGAGGACTGAGCGATGAGCGAATCCCTCGCGGCCGCCTGGAGCGCGCAACCGCGCCTGAGCGGCGAACACGTCACGCTGGAGCCGCTGAGCGCGGCCCACGGCGACGGCCTGCGCGCGGCCCTGGCCGGCGGCGAATTGGCCAAGGCCTGGTACACCAACGTGCCCGCGCCCGAAGGCGTCGACGCCTACATCGCCAGCGCGCTGGCGATGCAGGCCAAGGGCGTGGCGTGGGCGTTCGCGGTGCTCGACGCGGCCGGTGACGTGGTCGGCAGCACCCGTTACTACGACATGGACCCGGCAGTGCCGCGGGTTCAGATCGGCTACACCTTCTACGCGCCGCGCGTGCAGCGCACCGGTTTGAACACCCAGGCCAAGCTGTTGCTGCTCGGCCACGCGTTCGAGCGGATGGGCTGCATCGCGGTCGGGTTCGAGACCAGCTGGTTCAACCTGGCTTCGCGCGCGGCGATCGCGCGCCTGGGCGCCAAGCAGGACGGCGTGCTGCGCAACCACCGCCGCCACGCCGACGGCAGCGCCCGCGACACCGTCGCATTTTCGATCATCGACAACGAATGGCCGGCGGTTAAGCGTAATCTTCAGTACAAGCTGGACCAGCACATTCAAGGAACGCCGACTCATGGCTAAGACATTGGGCATCGTAGGCGCGCGCGGACACGTCGGCGCCGATCTGGTCCGTTTGATCGCCGCGCATTCGCAGTTCGAGCTGGCCTTCGTGTCCTCGCGCGAACTGGCCGGGCAGCGTCTGGCCGATCACATTCCCGAGTACGCGGCCAAGAATCCGGAACTGCGTTACAGCTCGCCGAGCCACGAAGAACTGCCGGGGCAGGGCGCGGACGCGGTGGTGTTGGCGCTGCCCAACGGCAAGGCCGCCGATTGCGTGGCCGCGTTCGATGCGGTCGGCGCCGATCCGGTGCTGATCGATCTGTCGGCGGACTATCGCTTCGACGATCACTGGTATTACGGCTTGCCGGAGATCACCCGCAAGGACTATCACGGCCAGCGCCGGATCAGTAATCCCGGGTGCTACGCCAGTGCGATGCAGTTGGCGATCGCGCCGTTGCTCAATGTGCTGGAAGGGCCGGTGCAGTGTTTCGGCGTGTCGGGGTATTCCGGCGCGGGTACGACGCCGTCGGACAAGAACGATCCCGAGAAGCTGCGCGACAACCTGATGCCGTACGCGCTGACCGGGCATATGCATGAGCGCGAAGTGACCCGGCATCTGGGGCATCCGGTCGAGTTCATGCCGCATGTGGCCGCGCATTTCCGCGGGTTGACGATTACTTCGAACCTGCATCTGTCGCGGCGTTTCGATCGCGAGGAGTTGGTCGAGCACTATCACCGGCATTACGACGGCGAGCCGATGGTGCGGGTGCAGGAAGAGGCGCCGTGGGTGAGCAAGATCGCTGGCAAGCACCATGTCGACATCGGTGGGTTCACCTTGTCGGAGGATGGGCGGCGGGTGGTGATCGTGTCGACGCTGGACAATCTGCTTAAGGGTGCGGCGACGCAGGCTTTGCAGAATTTGAATCTGGCGTTTGGGTTCGATGAGTTGACCGGGATTGAGGTAGAACCCGCCTAAGCCCGTGCTGTCGCTGTTGCCCCCTTTGAAAAAGGGGGCGAACGGCCGCGAAGCGGACGTGGGGGATTTGCTTTTGCTTTTGCTTCTTCATAGGAAGGCAAAAGCAAAAGCAAATCCCCCCTAGCCCCCCTTTTTCAAAGGGGGGAACTGTGGAGCGGAGTGGGGTGGGTTGGGCGAGTGGGTGGGGTGCGGTTGGATTTGGAATCGGGAGTCATCATGCGTCTGTCGCGTTACCTGTTGCCGACACTGAAAGAAAACCCCGCCGACGCGCAGATCGCCTCGCACCGGCTGATGCTGCGCGCCGGGCTGATCCGCCAGGAAGCCGCCGGCATCTACTCCTGGCTGCCGGCCGGTCTGCGCGTGCTGCGCAAGATCGAAGCCATCGTCCGCGATGAAATGAACCGCGCCGGCGCGCTCGAACTGCTGATGCCGACCCTGCAACTGGCCGACCTGTGGCGCGAAAGCGGCCGCTACGACGCCTACGGCCCGGAGATGCTGCGGATCAAGGACCGCCACGAGCGCGAACTGCTCTACGGCCCCACCAACGAGGACATGATCACCGCGATCTTCCGCGCCAACGTCAAGTCCTACCGCGCGCTGCCGATGAACCTCTACCACGTGCAGTGGAAGTTCCGCGATGAGCAGCGCCCGCGCTTCGGGGTGATGCGCGGCCGCGAGTTCCTGATGAAGGACGCGTACTCCTTCGACCTCGACGAAGCCTCCGCGCGCCGTTCCTACCAGCGCATGTTCGTCGCCTACCTGCGCGCGTTCGCCCGCATGGGCATCCGCGCGATCCCGATGCGCGCCGAAACCGGCCCCATCGGCGGCGACCTCTCGCACGAGTTCCTGGTGCTGGCGCAGACCGGCGAATCGGCGGTGTACTGCGACCGCGCCGTGCTCGACCTGCCGATCCCGGGCGAGGACACCGATTACGACGGCGACCTCAGCGGCATCGTCCAGCAATGGACCGAGCGCTACGCCGCCACCGAAGACGTGCACGACATCGAGCGCTTCGAACGCGAAGTGCCGGCCGAGCAACGCGTGCAGACCCGCGGGATCGAAGTGGGGCAGGTGTTCTACTTCGGCACCAAGTATTCCGCGCCGATGAAGGCGCTGGTGACCACGCCGGAAGGCGAAGAACGCCCGATCCACGGCGGCTCCTACGGCATCGGCGTGTCGCGCCTGCTCGGCGCGATCATCGAATCCAGCTTCGACGACGCCGGCATCATCTGGCCCGACGCGGTCGCGCCGTTCAACGTCGGCGTGGTCGATCTCGACCCGGCCGACGCGCAAATCGGCGAAGTCTGCACCCAACTCATCGCCGGCCTCGACCTGCTCGGCGTCGACGCCTTGCACGACGACACCGACGACCGTCCCGGGGTGAAGTTCGCGCGCATGGACCTGCTCGGCCTGCCTTGGCAGATCGTGGTCGGCCAGCGCGGGCTCAGCCGCGGCGTGGTCGAACTCAAGCGCCGCGCCACTGGCGAGCGCATCGAACTGTCGCCGGCCGACGCGGTCGCCCGCATCGCCGCGCACCTGCATCCCTTGTCCTGACCCGACTCCACCGATTCCGAGCATCCCCCATGTCCGATCTTCTTTGGCAAAAACCCGGCGTCAAGGTCGACGCGCGCATCCAGCATTTCCTCGCCGGCGAGGACGTGATCCTGGACCGCGAGTTCTTCGTGTTCGACATCCAGGCCAGCCGCGCCCACGCGCAAGGCTTGCAGCAGATCGGCATCCTCACCGCCGAAGAACTCGACGGCCTGTCGCGCGAACTCGACGTGCTGGCCGAAGACTTCAAGGCCGGCCGCTTCATCCTGGACGAGCGTTTCGAAGACGGCCACTCGGCGATCGAAGGACGGTTGATCGAACGCCTCGGCGACGCCGGCCGCAAGATCCACACCGGCCGCAGCCGCAACGACCAGATCCTGGTCGCCACGCGCCTGTGGCTCAAGAACCACATGAGCCGTCTGTACGCACTCTGCCGCGAGACCGCCGAAGTCGCCCTGGCGCGCGCGCAGGCCGAAAGCGCGCTGCCGATGCCGGGCTACACCCATCTGCAACGCGCGGTCGTGTCCAGCGCCGGCATGTGGTGGGCGGCGTGGGCGGAAGGCTTCATCGACAATGCCGTGCGCGCCAAGCAGACCCACGATTGGGTCGACGCCAATCCGCTCGGCAGCGCCGCCGGTTACGGCGTCAACCTGCCGCTGGCGCGCGATCACACCACCGCCGCGCTCGGCTTCGGCCGCTTGCAGGTCTCGGCCGCGTACGCGCAGCTCTCGCGCGGCAAGTTCGAGCTCGGCGCCATCGACGCGCTGTCCACCGCGGTGCTCGACCTGCGCCGCCTCGCCTGGGATTTGAGCCTGTTCACCAGCGCCGAATTCGGTTTCGTCGCCTTGCCGGCCGAGTACACCACCGGCAGCTCGATCATGCCCAACAAGCGCAATCCCGACGTGATCGAACTGATGCGCGCCAGCTACTCCAGCGTCGCCGCCGCGCGCGCCGAGATCGAACACCTGCTGTCGTTGCCCTCGGGTTACCACCGCGACCTGCAATTCTCCAAGGGCGCGATCTTCCACGCCTTCAGCCGCGGCATGAGCGCGCTGGAACTGCTGCCCGACCTGCTGCGCAACCTGGAATGGAAGCCGGACAAACTGCGCGCCGCGCTCGACCCGTCGATGTACGCCACCGACTTGGCCGTGGATCTGGCGCGCCAAGGCCTGCCGTTCCGCGACGCCTACAAACAAGCCGCCGACCCCGCGCGTTGGGCGCAGGGCGACCCCGAAGCCAGTCTGGCCGCGCGCGTCTCGCCCGGCGCCGCCGCCGACCTGCGCCTGGATGTCTTGCAGCGACGCTTGCAGGCACTGACATGAGCGCGGCAGAAAGGGACTTCGCAGCGCAACCGTTACCGCCCTGGCGGCGCGCCGTGCTCAAGGTCGGCAGCAGCCTGCTCGCCGGCTTCGAAGGCGGCGGCCTCGACCCGCGTTACGCCGCCGGGCTGGCGCGCTTCATCGAAAGCGCGCGCGAACAACAGCGCGAAGTGGTGCTGGTGTCCTCCGGCGCAGTCGCCGCCGGACGCAGCCGGATCAAGGCCGGCGGCGACGGACTGGTGTTGCGGCAGGCGCTGGCCTCGCTCGGCCAAGCCTCGTTGATCGCGTTCTGGCAACAACTCTCCAGCGTGCCGGTGGCGCAAGTGCTGCTGACCCACGACGACCTGCGCAATCGCCGCCGCTACCTCAACGCCCGCGCCTCACTGCGCGAACTGCTGCGGCTCGGCGCACTGCCGGTCATCAACGAAAACGACACCGTCGCCGTCGACGAACTCAAACTCGGCGACAACGACAACCTCGCCGCCGCGGTCGCCTCGCTGGTCGACGCCGACCTGCTGCTGATCGCCACCGACATCGGCGGCCTCTACAGCGGCCACCCGCAGCGCGATCCCAGCGCGCGCCCGATCGAACGCGTCGCCGCCGTCACCCCCGAACTGCTGCTCGCCGCCAGCGGCGGCGCCGGCACCCTCGGCACCGGCGGCATGCGCACCAAACTCGAAGCCGCGGCCAAGGCCGCCACCGCCGGCGTGGCGACCGCGCTGTTCTGCGGCCGCGACAGCGACGTAGTGGACGCACTCGCGCAAGGCTCGCTGCACGGCACCTTGATCGCGGCACAGAGCGACCGCCTGCGCGCGCGCAAACAATGGCTGCGCCACGCACCGGCCAGCGGCTGCCTGCGCATCGACGCCGGCGCCGCCAACGCCTTGCGCGTGCGCGGCGCCTCGCTGCTGCCCGGCGGCGTGATCGCGGTGGAAGGCGAATTCCGCCGCGGCGACGTGGTCGAACTGCGCGTCGCCGAAAACGACGACGCCCTCGGCCGCGGCCTGGTGCAGTACAACTCGGCCGAACTGGCGCGCATCAAGGGCCGGCACAGCCGCGACATCGAATCCGTACTCGGCTTCGGCTACGGCGAATCGGTAGTGCATCGCGACGACCTGGTGATGCTGGGCGACAAGACCGCCACGGCTCCGGCGACAGCGACTCAAACGTCCATCAACAGCGAGGCGGCACCGTGAGCGGCTACGTAAGAACCCTGGCCGAACGCGCCCGCGCGGCCTCGCTGATCCTCGCCGCGCTCGAAGGCGCCGAACGCGCCGCGTTGATCGCCGCCATGGCCGACCAACTCGACGCCCAACGCGACGCCATCCTCGCCGCCAACGCCGAAGACATCGAGCGCGGCGAGACTGCCGGCCTCAGCGCCGCCATGCTCGACCGCCTGCGCCTGGACCCGCAACGCCTGAGCGCCATCGCCGGCGCCCTGCGCGAAGTCGCGGCCCAGCCCGATCCGTTGGATGGCGTTACCCGCAGCGAAACCCGCCCGAACGGTCTGACCATCGAACGCAAGCGCGTTCCGTTGGGGTTGATCGCGATGATCTACGAATCGCGGCCCAACGTAACCGCCGACGCCGCTGCGTTGTGCTTGAAGGCCGGCAATGCCGTCCTGCTGCGCGGTGGCTCGGAAGCGCGCGCCAGCAACGCCGCCATCGCCGCCGCCTTGCATACCGCCTTGCGCGAACGCGGCTTGCCTGAAGCGGCTGTATCGCTGATCGAAGACACCGCGCGCGAGCACGTGCTGGAGCTACTGCAGCTGTCCGACCTGATCGACCTGGCCATCCCGCGCGGCGGCGAAAGTCTGATCCGCTTCGTCGCCGAACATGCGCGTGTCCCGGTGATCAAGCACTACAAGGGCGTCTGTCACCTTTACGTAGACCGCGCCGCCGATCCCGCTCTGGCGTTGAACCTCTTGATCGACGGAAAGGCCTCGCGCCCCGGCGTATGCAACGCGCTCGAAACCCTGCTGGTGCATCGCGGTATCGCCGACGCGTTCTTGCCGCAGGCGCTGGCCGCGCTGGCTGCGCGTGGTGTGGAGGTGCGTGGGTGTGAGCGCGTGCGTGCATACGCGCCGTTGCTCACGCCCGCGAGCGAGGCCGATTATGCCGCCGAATACCTCGACCTCATCATCGCCGCGCGCGTGGTCGACGATATCGATCAGGCGTTGGCGCATATCGCACAGCATGGTTCCGATCACACTGAGGTCATCGCCACCGATGATGCGGCGACCGCTGAAGCATTCGTCCGCCGCACCCGTAGTTCCGCGGTAATGGTTAACGCGTCCTCGCGATTCAACGACGGCGGGCAGCTTGGCTTGGGCGCGGAGATTGGCATCTCGACTACACGGTTGCATGCCTACGGGCCGATGGGTGTCGAATCGTTGACCATCGAGCGCTTCGTCGTGCGCGGGGCTGGGCAAGTACGCCACACCGAGTCCCTGGCCCCCTGAGCGCCCGTGCAGCGCCAAGGGCTACCTGTAGGAGCGGCGCAAGCCGCGACCGCGAGTCCGCCAGTTCGCATCGCAATCCAAGATCCGAGATGAGGCAAAACGCCCCAAACCCCCGCATCTTCGGAACTATCCCTCGATGCGATAGGAAAAGACGCCTTCTCGAAGAGGCTCGTAGGAAGGGTCTGTACCGACTCGCGACGTGAAATCCGCTTCCCGAGGTACGAACAGCCCTTGTTCTCTACCGAACACAGAAGGAGTTACGAGGTAGAGCCCATCCGTCGTTACATAGACACGCTCAGGACCCAGGCGGGAAATGGCGGACGGCCAGCGCTCCGGCGGAAGCTGCCCGAATCCGGAAGTGGTTAATACCTCGGCCCCCGCCTGGCTGAGGCCCTCGACCTGACAGGTGTCGATTTCACGACCGCATCCAACCAGGCAAGCCAGGGCCAGGACAATCGGGAACTTCATGTTCGCAGTGTCGGCTCCACTCGATCATTCGGGGTAGTCCCCGGTGCCAGCTTAGTCGATGCCTCCGAAAGCGCCAAAGCGGCGCCTCATCCGGTTCGCTCGGGCTTGCGTTCCGTCGTGAACTTCACCGACCGCTTCGCAACGCCCTTGCTCCACTGAGCCTGCACCGTCAACTCATGCTGCCCTTCGGCAGGTGCGGCCAGCCAACGCTCGCGACCGTGTCCGATCTGCACGCCATCGAGCCACCACGTCAGCTGATCGTCGGGCAACGGCTGACCGGAGCTGTCGGTGAGGTTGCCTTGCAACTGCATCGGACGACCGACACGGAAGGTCCCGCCGGCGGACGGGCTGACGATGGCCAGCACCGGCTCGCGCTCGGGTAGCTCCACGGTGATCGGTTCGGATTCGCTGGAATGGAAGCCGTCGTGCGCGATCAGCCGGACTTGGATGCGATGCGGCGGCAGGCCTTGCAGCGGCAACCGCGCCTGGTTGTCGCGCAATCCGATAACCAAGCCGTGCCAAGCGTCTTTGTCGTCGCGGCGCCATTGCGCCCAGACGTCCTTGATGTCCGCAGCGTCGAGCTTCCATTCAAGCACGAGTTCTTTCTCGCCGCTCACCTTGGCCGCTACATGCGTGAATCGCGGCGGCTGCGCGCCTGCCTTGCGGCTCCAGGTCTGTTTGTCCGGTCCATCGATCCGCAGCGACGCGCCCGGCGCGACGTTACGCAGATACGCCCGGAACGCGAACGGCGGCTCATCCTTCTGGCGATGGTCATGACCACCGCAGCAGCAACCGCCGCCTTGCGGCTCGCGCCGCATCAGCACCGCTCGCGACAGAACGCCGCCTTGCTCATCCAACAGTTGCGCGCTCCATTGGGTCGGGATTCCCAGCGCAGGCGCCACCACCTGGATACGCGCGACGGAATCGACTTCGATGCGCCCGTTCTCCAACACCCAACCTTGCACGGAGATCACCGGCGTCATGCGCCACTCCGGGCCTTGATAGCGCCACGGCGGGTCGGGCCACCACAGGTGTTCGAGATAGAACGGCCGCTCCAGCGGATCGAGCTCCGGGAAGTCCGGCGGCAACCATTCCGGCGCCAGACGCGGATGGCTGAGCAGGCGTCGGTGCTGATACAGCGACATCCAGCGCGGCCGGCAGTAGCTCATGTAGTCGGCGACCAGTTGCGGGTCGTGAATCGTGCCGTCGCGGATATCGAAACCGAACTCGCCGATCGATGCCGACATGTACGGCTCATAGGTCGGATAGTTGGGATCGGTGTTGCCGTTCGAACCGCACGGCGTGTGCTGGAAACCGTAGCCGTGTCCGGTTTCGTGCAGAAACGTCTGGTCGTTTCCGTTCGCCGCCGCGCCCAGCCCATCGTCGCCGCAGCCAGGCACGCCCAGCGGTATGCCGTTCGGCAGCAAGCCGTAATACACCACGTCGTCGCGATTGCCGTCGTTGTCGCGCAACAGCGACATCGCATCGAGCAGACTGTTCCAGTTGTCCGAACACTTGCCTGGCGCGACGCGCGCATCGTCCAGCGGCAAGTTCCAAGTCATGTTCGCGCAAACCGCAAACGATCCGGTGGCCTGCACCGGCATCGCCGCCAGCGCCGTCGCCGCGGTGCTTTGCAGATCCGCCAGCGTGGGCGCCGGCAAGGTCAATTGCGTCACCGGCGCGCCCGGCGTCGACGGCGCCGAGGTGCTGTCGCCGTCGTAGGCCACCAGAATGCCGCGCACGCGCAAGGTCTGCACCAGGTGCGCGCTCACACCTACCGATTTCTCGCTGTCGTCATGGCCGGTCAGGCGCGCGGTTAAACGCAGCGTCCCGTAAAACTCGCTGGCTGGGATCACGAAATTCAAGCTGTGGTCCAGATCGCTGCGTTCGGCCCGATAGATGAGGGCCTGTTCGGCGTCGACCGAGCCACCTTGCGGCGTGTAGGTGTCGACCAACTCGTATTGCAACAGCCGATTGCGACGCGACAGTTCCAGCGTGCCGGTTACGTTGGCGATGCTGCCCAACAGCCCGGCGCGCACATACACGCGCACCCACGCGGCCTTGAACGCGATCAGCTGCACCGAATTGTCGGCGCCGCGATCGGCCGAATCGGTCAAGTGCTCGTTCGCGCGGTGGTACTGAATGGCTTGAGTGACCTCGATCCCGCTCACCCGCGCCGACCACAGCCGATAGCGCTCGACGAATGATTCCTGCCAAGCGCGGTGGATGCCGGTTGCTATCTGATCGATGAGGCGGGGAGGCATGGCAAAGTCCTTTTGCGGAACGCAGCGCAGCGTCGGCCGCTTGCGCACGGGCGTGCGCAGGGCCGATCCATGCGTTGCGCATTGCGATCTGCGGAGCGGGGCGAATGCGGAACAGGCCACTGGATACAACGTGGGCGATCCGGTCGACCGGACATCCGGCGCGGGACGCGGGAGGTGAAGCCATCGCCTCGCACGATGGATCGACCGCCTTTTGAGGCCGGTCCCGTGCTCCAAGAGGCTGGCATATCGCGGAAGCAACGTTGCGTGGAGCGCGCCGCCGCGGCGTTACGAACGCGCCCCCACTTCGACCGCATCCGGATCCTCATCGGAAGGCGCACGCAAACAAGCAGCCCCCGCCGCAGCCAACGCGCTCGCGCACGCAGCCGCCGCAAACACGGCGCCGGTGCCGCTGCCTTGCTGGGCGTGGCCGGCGACCCAAGTGCCGATGCCATACCCGCCCCACATGAACGTCGCCAGCCAAGCGAATGCCTCGGTGCGCTGCGCCGCCGGAGCGTAGCGGCTGAGCGCCAATTGATTGAGCGTGTCGCGCGCGCCGCCGATAAGCCCGGCGCCGAGAAACAACGGCGCCACCGCCAGCATCCACGGCATCGCCGCGGCGGCCAGCATCAACGCGGCAGTGGCCACATGCAGCGCCACCAACTGCATGCGCAAACCGCCGGGCAGCGGGCGCACACCGAGCGCGAGGCCGCCGATCACTTCGCCGGCAGCGACCAGCCCCAACAACAACCCCGCCGCGCCGCCGGCGCCGCCGACCGCCGCGGCGCCGATTTGCTGGCTGCCGTAGACGAACGTATCCAAGGCGATGATGGTCAGCAGCAAGCGCACCCGCGCGTCGCCGAGCGGCCCGAGCCATGGGCCCGCGGGCCGATCCGCCGGCGCGCTCGGCATCGCGCGCAGCGCCGGCGCGCTGGCCAGCAAGGCATCGCCGCACCACTTGCTCGTGCCGGCCACGGCGATGATCGCGTAGGGCGACAGGCGCAGCAGCAACGCCGCGGCCAACAGCGGGCCGATCACGAACATCGCCGAGTTCAAGGTCGAGTCCAGCGCATAGATCGTCCGCCGCTGCTCTTGCGCAACCACCCGCGACCACAGCGCGCGGGTGATCGGCGCGGCCGGCGGCGTGCTCATTCCCAACAACGCGGCCGCCGCCATCAACACGCCGGTGCCGGCGCGCGCATGCAGCGCAGCCAACAGCGCCATGTAAGCCAACGCCAGCATGATCAAGGTCGCCACCAACACGCGCCGCGCGCCCAAGCGATCGGCAAGGCGGCCGCCCACCGGCGCGAACGCCGCCAACGCCAACGCATGCGCGCTGAGCACCGCGCCGGCTTCGACATACGAGCCGCGCAAGCGCAACACCGCCAACATCAGCGCCAGGCTGACCATCGAATTGGTGACCCGGCTCAGCATCGCCGCCGCCAACAGGCGCGCGACGCCGGGCGTCGCCAGCAACCGCAAGTAAGCACGCATAGGGCTTGTTACCAGCGAACCTTTGGACGATAGTCACTCTGTTCTCGCAAGATGTGACCTGTCAAGTGACATTAACCAGTAACACGAGGCGCCAAGCCGACCTCGCCGCCGGGCTGGTGAACCTGGTGGTCCCGGGCCAATCGGGAGGCCGCGACCACGCGGGCGCCGCGGGCGCGGCCGTGACCCGCGAATTCGTCGCCGCCCTGAGCGCGGCCATGGGCCGCAAGATCGCCGCGGCAGACCCCGGCGGCCGCCGACTGCCGACGCTGGCCCGCGCCTTGCACGCCGCATTCGCTGCGCCCGACACCGCCGCCGCCGCCGGCGTATTGAACGAACTGATGCGCCGTTACCGCTCGCGCCCCTATCTGACCGAAGACGTTGGCCAACCGTTTCATCTGCACTTCCACGGCGAAGCAGCGAACGCGGTCGATTCGCTGGGCGGCGAATTCGCCACCGCGTTGGCGTTGGTGATCGACGCCTACGGACACAAACGCTTCGGCCTGTGCCAAGCGCACGCCTGCGACCGTGCCTATGTCGACCTGACCCGCAACGGATCGCGCCGCTACTGCAGCGAAGCGTGCACAGCGCGAGCGAAGATGGCCGCGTACCGCGAGCGCAAAAGCGGCGCTTGATCCTGCGGCCGCACTGACCGCGCGAACCCGCGAAAACCGCAACGGCCGTCGAGCCGTTGCGGCGTCACGCCCGTCGAAGCGGGCACGACCTATCGCCGTCAGTTCACCCGACCCGTCGCACCGGCGCCGGTGCTGGGGTTATAGAACACGATGCCATTGGGCGAGTACGTCACCCGATTCCAACCCAACGCGAACGAACCGTTGGGATAAGTGACATGCGTGGTGTGATTGCCCGCACTGTCGAGCGTACCGATCGCCCCGGCGCCGGTCTGCGCGTTGTAGTACAGGATGCCGTTGGGCGTGTAGACGATGCTGGTCCAGCCGGTGGCGAACGAGAACGCCGGATAGCTGCGGATGGTGGTGTGATTACCGTTGCTGCTGACCCGGCCGACCGCGGCCGAACCGTTCTGCGCGTTGTAGTAGAGCAGGCCATTGGGCGTATCGACGATGCTGGTCCAACCGGTGGCGAACGAACCGGCCGGCCAGGTTTGCAAGGTGGTGAACGACTGCGCTTGCGCTTGCTGCGCGGGGAGGGAAAACGCCAACGGCACCAGCAACAACGCCAACCAACTGCTCTTGTTCACGATCACGTTCGAGAGGTTCATGTTCGTTCCTTTCCTTGGGAGTGAGTTGGGCGCGGCGGTGAGTCGGCTCGCGCGTCGCGGTGCCGGGGAGGCGGTGGGTTGCTGGGCGGCACGGGGGGATTCAATCGTGCCGATATGTAGGCCGCAAACGGTCGGTGCGGGTGCTCAAATGCTGCGTGACCGTGCGCGCAGGGGCGGTGAAGAATTTGGGAAAAATGCGATGGTGGTTACCGATGCGGAAACGCGGGGGAGGGAGGATGTGCGTCGCAGGGTAGAGCGCGATGATCCCTGGTCTCGGTACAACCTCTCGGCGGTCTGTAAGTGCGACACTAGTTGCGGCGTCGAGGTAATGGCTCGAACCGTTAGCTTGAACATCTTCGATGCTCCAGCTAAAAGGCCTATACGAGTGCGCTCGGCTTGCTGTAGGTGCGCTCTAGTCGAGGTTGTAGCGTGAACGTCCGCTTTAGGCCAATAGCGGACGCGACCCAGCAGGGCCGCAATGCCGAGCCTGAGGCCGAGGTCGCTGCAGCCAGGCACGATCGAGCGATCGTTAACTCCAAGCCGGAATGCGTCGGCGAGTGGCTTGCACCCGGAGCTCGACCGCCGATTCAAGCCGTGACGGTGTTCATCGACGGGTACCGCGAGGTGCAGGGTGCTGCCGATCGCTCTGTCGACCTACCATCTGCAGGTAGCGCGCCGGGGGGATCCGTCGCGCTGTACTGCCCGCGCGGCGGGACTCGGTGTTGATCGGCCAGATCGACCGGGTGTGGACGGAGAACTTCGAGATGTACGGCGCACGCAGGCTGTGGCGCGCGCTGCATCGCGTGCAGGTCCTGGTGGCGCGCTGCAGGGGTAGCGACTGATGCGCAGGCAGGGGATTCGCGGGGTCGTGCGCGGCAAAGTGGTTAAGACTACACGGCCGCACCCGGCGCAGCCGTGTCCGCGGGGCCTGGTGAACCGGCAGTTCAAGGCGGATCGGCCGAATGCGTGTGGGTCTCGGACTTCGCGTATGTGTCGGCCTGGCAGGGGATGGTCTACGTGGCGTTCGTGATCGACGTGTTCGCGCGGCGGATCGTGGGATGATGGGTGTCGGGCTCGATGAAAGCGCAGTTCGTGCTCGATGTGCTGGAGCAGGCGCTACACGCGCGTCGTCCGGCGAAGGAAATGCTAATCCACCACAGCGATCGGGGGTCGCAATACCTGTCGATCCGTTACAGCGAACAACTGGCGGAGGTGAAGATCGCCACTTCTGTGGGGGGTGTGGGCGACTCCTACGACAACGCTCCGGGAGGTGGTACACCGCCGGAGGTGGTCGACCCGGGAGGCGTTGTAACTGGCGACGTTGAAATGGGTAGACTGGTACAGCCATCGCCGACTGCTGATGGCCGATCGGGCACATCCCGCCGGCGGAGGCCCGGGAGGCTTACTATCGGCAACAGGTCTCGCTGCCCAAGGCGGCGTGACTTAAACCAAATGACCTCCGGGATTCCCGGGGAGGTTCAGTTTTAGCATCAATCACGCCCGTTCTGATGACAGAAGATGACCGTTTCGCAGGATGCACAGCGGCTACTTGAACGCTTGACAGCGCCAATTGAAGTGGGCGTTGCGCTGCTTGAACTATTCGAGTTTTGCGCTGAGCACCGCGACGCGTGCTGGGGTTGGATTCCGTTGGGCGACGAACAAATCGAGGGCTACCCGCTCGACAAGGTCATCAGCCGCGCACGCCCAACCCTCCGCGATGCGTTTCTGGAGGGGCGTCCAGTTGAAGGGGTCGCCAAGCTAGTAGACGTCCAATCATCGCTGCGCGCTATCGCGGGTTCGGGCCAAATAACAGCAGAAAACTCCGCAGAAGTCGTGCGCGGGCTACGTGCCATCGATGACGCACTCAGGGGCTTCCACTCGGCCCGGGTGGTGGGAGTCTCAGACTCGATGCAAGCTGCTTTTCTCCGGGGACAACTCCGAACGGGAAAACCGCTTGCAGTCATTGACCAATTCGCCCTGTATCCCCGCCCGGCCCGCGCCAAGATTCCGGAGCGCGGCCAAGGTGACCCTGGGATGTTGTTACAGCATGTCGCGGTCATCCGGCGCGTCGCGGACTTCGACGTTCGCCTAGCCGTGCACCTGCAAGATGCACTCGCGGACCAGACACAGTTCAAACGTGTCGGAGTTGTGCCGGTGGTTCATCACCACAGGGAACTCGTGTGGCAACCCATTGGCTCAAGCCGATACCGAGTTGATGAGGATCCGTCCACCTCGGATGCGATCAAGAGCCGTGTTGACCGGGCGCTGGACGAGATCGCGTCGCAGGACGCGCAGGTCGTATTGATGCCCGAGCTCGTCTCTGGCCCAAGGCTTCGCTCTGCAGTCGCAGCACGTCTAGAGGAACGATCCTCGCGCGGCGAGGCGACGCCCCTCATCACCCTCTGCGGAACGAGTCTCGAGGATGTTGGGGGTACGACACGAAATCAGGCTGCGGTCCTCGACGGTGAGGGCGATGTCGTCTGGACACAGAACAAGCTTCACGCCTACCGGTTTTCTGCCGAGGAACAGAGCGCGGTTGGGTGTCCTCTCGGTCCTGCCCCTACCGACCGACAGGAAGCGATCGACATCGCGCCAAGTGCGCTGGTTGTCGTGGACCTGAGCGCGAACCTGCGCGTAGTCGTGCTCATTTGTGAAGACCTGATCCAGGCGTCGCCCCACGCGGTCGCCATCCAGCAGATGGGCGTGACGACGGTTCTCGCACCCATCATGGACAAGGCGCCAAACCTGCGTCCAAACACCGCGTTACCTGACCTGGGCTGGCTCGAGCACGGCGCGCTCGCCTATATCCGGCATCCGGGTGCCAGCACATTCATCGCGAACTCCGGGACTTTGGTGGTGCAAAACCGCGGCCACCACTGGTCTTACGCCCACGCATTCACGGTCCCCCGCAGCACGAGCGACTGGAGAGCCGTTCCCGCGGATGTGGCAACAGCTCCGCCAATTGGTTGGATCCTCGACTTGGGTTGACCGGCGGCAAGAGCAATTGTATACAATTGTTCCCATGAAGCCCCTTCCCGAAACCCTCATTGCCCTCCTTGAACCGGCCATCTACGCGGTTCGCCAAGGGACGCCTACTGAAGTAAGGGTGGTACTAAGCGAGCTGGATGCCGCTAGACGCACGCTCGCCCCCATGATCGAGAGGTTTGATTACCCCTCTTACGCTGCAGGCGCCTTCGCGTCGCTTCGTGAGGTGGTGAACACGTCGCTTCATCGCGCTGGCCTGAATTCAGTGGTCGACGGCGTGCGGTCGGCCCAACGCGGCTTGGATGTCCTGCGCGCCGCAGGCCGAGCAGTCGTGCTGGGGCAGAAGCAGTCGCAGAAGGCGCTAGCGAATCAGATCGGAATGAACGAAGGAAACTTCAGCCGGCTTGCAAGGCGTCTGATGCAAATTGGTGCGCTTGAGGTTCATCGCGAAGGCGCTTTCTCGTACTTGCGTCCCACCGCAATCGGCGAAGCCGTATTGGACGAGATGCACGCCGGTTGGCGCGCGGCCGCACCTGTCGAAGAAGCTGGCCGCCCCAAACTACAGTTGAGTCAGCCATTTGGTGCGTCTTCCGCTCAACCACGGCCGCAAGCTTTTGGGAGCATGGTTGAGTTCGGACGCAACGCCAATCGAACGGTGCCGGAGACTAATCGCCGCCGGCCCAACCTGGTCGAGCAAACAGACACGGCTGCCACTGCCTAATGAGCGTTCCGACGGCAGCGACGCTGGCGACACCGGGCCATGAGGCCGATGCCTCCATTCGCGGCTATAACTATCAGGCCTACGTCGCAGCCGTCGAGTGGTGCTCACTGGGCGAAGATGAAGAGCTGCATCTGGAAATTGCCGAGGATGTGGCGATTACCGGTCCCTCAGGCGCGCGCGTAATTCAGGTCAAAGACGTTGCGCGCCGCCTCACCCTTCGCTCAGCGCACGACTTTCTCGATCGTGTCGTGAAGCGCATAGATGGTGCGGGTGCGCAGGCTCAGTTTCGTTATCTGACGACAGCAGCGTTTGGCAGCGATCCTGGTTGGCAGGGGGGCAGCACTAAATCGTTTCTTGACGCCTGGAACCGCTATGGAGAAGCGGCGGAAACACATGATGAGTTGGTGGGCTATCTGCGCAATGCGGCGCGCTCCACCTCGCTGCTGAGTAATTGGCTCCAGAAACGAACGAATCATGAGGTCGTAGACCTTCTTTTTCCGCTGGTCCATTGGATTGCCAAGGCGCCTAGCCTCACCGCTCAAGAGCAGCGACTCGCGCACCAAGTTGCTTCGTTCTGCTCGTCTGAGTTTGGCCTTGAACAGTTCAAAGGTAGACAGTTGGGGCGAATCGTTGCCGAGCGCATCAAGGAGCTATCCGCCGCTCGTGACTCCAGCCGTCGTACGCTGCGCCGTCAGGATCTCCGAGACCTGCTGCTTCCGCATGCGAAGGTCTCGCTGGAGCCGCGTGAGTACGCAGACATGGCACAGGCCGCCCGACTGGCCAAGCAAGTGCCGGTGGAGCTTTTGACACAACAACTCGTCAGCCGACTCGATGACCTCAAGGCCGGTCGATTTTTTTCTGAGCTTGATTCAGACATCGCTGCTCAGGCACTCGCAGCTGATGCCGCGGAGGATGGGGCCTATGCCTTGGCAACGCCTGCGGTGCGTAGTGAAGTCCTTGCTTGGTGCGCACGCGTCTTGGTCCACAAGGATCTCGAAGCTGCGCGCGCGTTATTAAATGCCTCCCTAGCGGTTGCTCCTGTCCCTCAACAGCGGCTTGTAACGGCACTGATCGAAGCCGAATCTGATGTCTCCGCTGCGCTTCGCACGCTTCTTGGGCTCGACACCGGTGAAGGCCAGACGGCTCGATACCTCGTCCTGCGCCGGAGGAAGTGCCAGGACGCCGTAATCTGGCTGACCGAAGAAACGTTGACGCCATCGGACTTCGACGAAGACGGTCAGTTCATGGTTCTCAACGAGGCCCTGAATCGTTTCGATTGGGAGCTCGCCTGGAATTGGCTCGAGAGTCTTGATCGGCCCGCCGAGTCCAAACACCCGGGCCTGCTTTGGGCTGCCGGGATAGCAAATTACTGTCTGGCGCAGCCCGATTACTTGCGCGAATGGGCCTTCAATTTGCGGCCACCGGTCATCGACGCCGACCTAAGCTCGACCTCCGAAGCTGTCGCTGCAAAGCTGCGCGCCATTGACCTGTTCGATGCTCTAGAAGCTCACTGCCGCGCGCGTGGCTGGACTGCCCGAGCGGACCTCGCACTAGAACACGCGCTTTGGCTGAAGCTGCATCACCCTGATACCCGGTTTTTCGCGCAGCAGCGTGCGGCAGATCTTTTTGAAGACAACCTTCTTTCGAAGTCTTCAGGCGAGCATGCATTCCGTTGGCTCCCGTTAGCACTTGCCGCAGCGCAGGAAGTCGACACGCGCGTCGTCCTCAATCGCATCAAATCGTACGCTAAGCGTTACGGCGAATTGAACGACGACGCGGCGTGGGCTCTATTCGCCTTGATGCAGCATATTCCGCCAGAAATGGTTTTGGAGGATTGGAAGTTCTTCTACGAATCGCTCTGCGACCGCGTCAACCCCATTCAGCTGTCTTCGATCAAGGTTCAAATCCTGGCGAGGACTGGGGACCGAACTGCGGCGGCGGAGGTTCTGGCAGAGGGCGGCCTGCCGACGGAAGTTGCTGAACAGCTCGAAGCACTCTATCTCTCTGAAGAACTCTCCAAAGATCAGATTGAAGCGACATCGCCATCAGCTCGGCGCGAGATTGCCCGTCGGCAGAAGGCGTCAGGTGATTCGCCACGTGCGATTGCGACCCTCGAAGAGGTGTATCGAGAAACGTGCTCGCTCATCGACGCATGCAACTTGGTAAGTCTGCATCTCAATGAGGGATCGCTATCCCGCGCGAACGAGATCCTGCAGGGCTTGGACTTGACTTTCGACACCGAGCCTCGAGTCGCACGCCTCAAGCTGCGCCTTGCACTACAACTGGGCAATTGGCAGGAAGCACTCGATCACCTGGAAGCTTCCGAGCTCGACGAAAGCGATTGCGTGCATCGGCGCATTGAGATCGCAATCCAATCTCTGGATTGGGATCGGATCCCAGGCCTGCTGCAAAGCGCCTTGGCCGTCGCAACGGACGATCCGCACGGTCTGCTACGAGTCGCAATTGCCGCCAACGCTTTCGGGCTTACGTCGATCGCTCAAACCGCCGCTGAGGGGGCCGCAGCGCTCGCCGACAAAGATGCGTCCATTCTTATGGCCGCTTATATGCTGGCGGTAAAAGGCAACTGGGCTGAAAAACCAAACGTTGGCGAATGGTTTCTGAAGGCGATTGCGACTAATGACGCGAAGCCCGAGGGTGAACAGGTCCTTCAGCGCAAGTCGCTGCAAGAACTCGTAGATATGGCGCCCCAGTGGAACGACCGCATTCGCTCGGTCAACGAGATGGTGAAGTCTGCTGAGCTATTTCTGGCGATGGCGGCAGATGCGAGCAACGAATCGCTGACGTCGATCATCTTCCAGGCAATGCGGCGAAACGCGGCGGCTTCAGATCCGTCAGCCCGGCATGTGGTGCCGCTGTTTGCAGGCAATGACCGAGCCACACAAATTCCTGAAAGAGCAAAAGCGGCGCTCGATTGCACGTCATTGATTGTGCTCGCCTATTTGGATCTCCTCGATTCTCTCCCACACATTTTCGATGAACTCTACCTGCCGCACGACTTTGGCCTTTGGTTGCTTAACGAGCGCGATCAGAGCGCCTATCACCAGCCCTCCCGCGTTACGCAAGCTAACGATCTCATTCGTTGGGTCGTGAAGCGGGACATCGACGTTGTCCCCGCGAAGGAGCAACGCGGTCGGCTATATAAGGAAGTCGGACGGGAATTGGCCGACCTTTTCGACGCTTGCGCAATCGACGGCTCCGATGGGATGAGCTTCGTCGTACACCCCTACCCAATCTATCGCGTCAGTTCTTCCATGACGCGCCTTGCCGACTTGCCCTTGGAGGCGACGACTCGTCTGGTGAGTGTTCGAGGATTGGTAAGTGCACTGGACGCAATGGGCATGCTCAGCGCCGAAGAGATGTCCCGGGCGCGGACCTTCCTGGCCGGTCACGATAATGGATGGCCAAATGAACCGTCGATCACTTCCGGAGCAACTCTCTACCTTGATGGTCTCACGCTCTCCTACCTGCGATCGATTGGCCTGATCGAGCGCTGTATCGCGGCGCGATTCAAGCTGAAAATCCATGACGAAACGTCTCGTGAAGCGGTCGCTCTTGCTTCGTACCAGGACGACAGCTCCTACCCGCGGGAACTTTTGACCCGGCTACAGACGTTCGGGCTCAATGGGCTTAAAAGCGGGTTTATCAGAAGCCTTCCAAAATCTCGCCGCGAACCCGATGACAAGGAAGATTGGTTCGCGACACGCCTGCTTAAACAGCTCTTCGTCGACATCCCGCAGGATGCGATGTTGATCATCGACGATCGCGCGGGCAATCGTTATTCGTCGATGACCGACGCATCAGGAATCGATCATCTTGTCGCCGATACTCTCGATGTTATCGACCGCTTGCGCGAAGTCGGGATTCTGTCGGAGCGAGACATGTGGGCCAAACGGGCGCTTCTGCGCAATTCCGGTTGCGCCCTTGTTCCGGTTCGACTGGACGAAGCACGCCATGCGGCCGAAGACCTTTCCATCGTCGATGGCGAGATCCGAGAGGGGTATTTTTCACGCACCCTGCGCGAGAGTATTCAACTGCTGAAAATCTCACGTTACGTCGCGCTCCCACTGGAAGAGTTCTGGCTGACAAGCAGCGCTTCGACATTTCGCGAAACGATTACCTCGCTCTGGGATAAAGATACCCGGGTGGGTGATGACGAGCGTGCGGATTGGCTTTTCCGCTTGGGCCGATTTTCGGACTTCAGTGCTTCGTTCCTCGGGGATTTTGATGCTCGGCGCGGCTTGATGCAGGAAGCGCTCGAAGTAGCACGTTACCTTGTTGATCCTTCGCAGACCCGGAATCAAGCCTACTGGACGTGGGTTGATGAACATCTATGCAAGCCGCTGAAGGATGATCGGCCCGCGGCGTTTAATCTCCTTCTTGAGGTGCTAAAGGCTCAACTGTTACGGCTCAAGAACGAGTACACACCAGAACTCGGCGCCTTGCTCGGAGCTAAGGAGAGTAATGCGCGCCGAGATTTGGCGGCGATTGCTGCGGCTTCTCTTTCGTCTATGCCGAGAACAGTCAAGGCGCCTTTGCTTGAAGATGAGGCATTCTGCCGCGAATTGGGCATCTCGGTTACCCGCCAGACGACCGCCCATACATCGAGCAGCCCTACGTTTGACACGGACAAGCTCTACGAAGCTGCTCGCATCGCATGGCACGGCGGTCCGTCCGCCGCGGAAGCAACCGACGATGAGCAGCGACTTTGGACGCTTGCCCGCCGCGACGAGGGCGTCGTCGCACTGCAGCAGGAGCTGTCGGAGCAGTTTGAAGTCGCATTTGCGCCCCTGCTCAGCGATCGAGTGGAGGACCGCGAGCGACATTTGTTGCAGCTCGTATCAGACGTGGGAGGTAGCGAACGCCTTGAACATCGTTGGCTGAGCCGCCTTGCCGACCGTCCGCTTGAAGTCAGTGAGGTCGGGACGCTGCGCCTTGAACTGCGCACCTCGCCCCTCGTTGTCCGATCGTCGATCAACGATGCCCTGCGGGCTAACCCGGTCCTTCCGCAGGCTCTCGTCCCGGAGGCCGAGAGCTACTTCCTCACCTTAGCCGGCCTGAGCCCCGAACACGCCAGTCTGCCCGTGGGCGGGGAGGGTCTTGCGCCTTGGGCATCTAGCGTCGCTTTAGAAGATCAGCTCAGGCTTTCGCTTTTCCGATGCATCCATTCGCGGTTTGCGCCAACGGCGCTTCTCGAGAAGGCAGGTATGGGCGAGCTTGAGCAGTGGATCCAAGCATGGATGCCAACGCTGGACGCGTGGTCGATTGTCGGGCTGATCGAAGCGCTTTGCCACAGCTCCCGGCCCGTGCAGGAGATCACAGGCGTCTTGCGACCCTTGTTAGTCCTGGCTAACGAGATCCTCGCCCCCAGTAGCACTCGAATGATCCTTTCGACTGCATTGGCAGCATTTGTCGATCAGCGGGTGGCACTGTCAGGGCTGCTAGGCGGAGTTTCACCGAGCGTCAGACGTCTCGCATCGTTTTCGCACGCGGCGATGATCGAGGCTGAGGTGCTGGATGCGCAGATCGATATCGCTCCGTTCGCCGACTGGCTTGAGCAGTTCCAAGCGCCTTTTCACGCCGTAAGTCTTGCCGACGTGCATTGGGAGCCGAGATGGAGCGCTGTGCTTCTATCCCCCGCTCAGCTGGGTTTCGAGTTGACCGGGCGCGTGGCGGCCGCGGTCAGATTGCGCCCTGAGATCGCCGAGACTGAAGAGCTTCGGGGGCTGCTGCACGATCCCGACGGAGTCGTGAGCCGCCACCATCTGGTGTATGGCGGTCTGCCAGGTCCCTTGGAGGGTGCGAGTGACCTGGAGCAAGCGTTACCCGAGCATTTCCAGGATCAGTTGCGAGAGTCTCTCGACGCACCAGGCGCAAATTTGGTCGAAGGGATTCGGTTAGTGGGACACGTCGGGTTGCTTGGACGAATCGATTCCGATATCACGCGTCGCGTGTGCGACGGGTTGACCACACTGATCGATTCCGATGCAACGCTCCTCGGGGCCGAAGACAGTGGGCAAGCATATGTGATGCTCTGTCACCTAGCGGCGTCGCTGCGAGACACAGAGTTGGCCAGGCTTTTGAATCGTGCAATGAATGACGAGGTCACATTGTCGACAGGCTTGAGAATCTATCTCAGATTCCTCTGCTGCGCGGCGAACACGGATCGTGCAGCTTGGGCCAAGGCTCTCGACCAACTCGTCTTTGAACTGAGTCGGGACGCGGGATCGCCGGCAGCGCGCCATGCGTATTTCA
This sequence comes from Pseudomonas sp. CGJS7, assembly GCF_036961695.1. NCBI lineage: Bacteria > Pseudomonadati > Pseudomonadota > Gammaproteobacteria > Pseudomonadales > Pseudomonadaceae > Pseudomonas > Pseudomonas sp. CGJS7. The sequence continues at coordinate 53,789 of NZ_JBAMDI010000028.1, forward strand.
TCCTGAAGTCCATCTGCTTAGTTCGAACCGACGTAGTGCCGCTCGTCCAGCACCGACTCGCGAGCTATATTGAGTAACGGCGATTCACGCGGTCGCGGGAAAGCTGTGACTAAGGCACAGCTGCCGGGCCACCTAGGCGCAACTGACGCCCGGCTGGCTGGCCTGCTCAGCCGTTCCACGCTTGAACTCCGCACCGAACTTCCTTCGCTTCGACATGAACACTCCTCATGGCCTGGATCGGCCTTCTCGTAAGTGTCCGTGATAGCAGAGGTGAACCCAGTCGCTACCGAAACACTGATGGCTGACGGCGAAAGAGGCGATTGTTGGTTGAAAGGCTTGCTAGACGAGGGGCGACTCTTGGTCGAATTGGGCAAGGATGTGCTTTCCGCTTGCCGGCCAGTGGCAGGACTGACTCAGGTAGGGGTTTAAGATCACGCCCGCAGTGCATCCCCACGGACATCTAGTAGGCGGGGTGTTTGAACTGCCAAGCCTCCTCAGTCGTGACGCGATGTCCGCTTTGGGTCGAGAGCAAATGTTGTCGCTGCCAGACTAATGTTTCCGGAATGCCCTCTGCAGTAATACGTATTTGGCCGATGAATTCGGACTTGTCTGATTGACGGTCGTTGGGCGGTTCCGCAAAGTCGCGACCAAGGAGCCTCTATACTCCTCAAACAGCGGAACCCACCTCCGAAAATCGGTGGGTTTTTCATGCCTGAAGTCTGGGTATGGTCGGCGCTGCGTCCTGCGTTGGGAGGGCGGCTAATACAACACCCGAAAGGGGAATACGCCCGCCGTCTGTTTGCGGTTAGAGCCTCCCGACACCCCGCCGGCCGCATTCCGCGCCGCGCGGGTTTCCCGCTCAAGGACAGGAGTGCCGCGTATGCCCCGTAAATCCGAACCCACGCCCCCGCAAGAAGGGGTGGTCATGCCCGTTGATGCGTTCAAAGCGCTTTCCGCGTTCCAGCAGGAGTTGCATGGGATCGCGCGGACGTTGCAGCCGGAGGTGTTGGTCGAAATCGGTTATCCCGCCGGGCAGGACCATCGGTTGCTGCGGGAGGTGTTCCAGGCGCTTGCGCGGCGGCTGGATCCGGTGATGGATGCCTGTGTGTGGTCGCCCGCCGGGGACGGTGGGGTGGGTCCGGTGGCGCCGGGGCGTCTGCACTGATTGGTGGGTGCCTTGGCCCGGTAGCGGGCAGGGCGGTGGCGACTCGCCAAGTCTCGCGGGTGTTTCGCTGGGGCTTGGTTTCGGCCCGGGTCGCTTCATCGGGTCTGGCGGATCATCCGCCGGTGTTCCGCCAGGTCATCGTGATGAGCCAGATGGAGAACAGCTGAGTCAGGTCCGAGATATTGGGCTCGAACTTCGCGCGCGTCTTGAACGTAAGGAAGTGCTCGGGTTCGACGACGCCGATCACGGTGTCGCCGAGGAGGATGTCGTAGCCGCGTGTTATCGGCGTTTGCGATCTCACCAGCAGGACTCCCTCTTGGCAGGTCAGGAGGTAGCCGTTTCGAAATAATCCGCGCGTCTTCGCGGAGGCGAGGGCGTTTCCGTCGCGCTCAAGGGTCCAGCATGGGTTGATCCAGCCTTCTTTGCGGACGCGGAGCTTGGTGTCGCCGAAGGCGATGGCGCCTTGGTCGGAAAAGGGTTCGAGCGTGAGGTGCGCGACGCCGGTGGCAAGGCCGGATACCGAAAAGTTCCACGAGAATGTCGATTGTGGGGCGCATATCAGCGTCATCGATGTGGGCTTTGCCGTGGCTAGGGTTTAAGTATGCTCTGCGTCGGATCGGCTTGGGGGCGGGCACGTCGACTTTCTTGGTGTGTGTAGAGCCTGTCTGCTCATTTGGTGAGCGAGGACAGGGGGGGGCGGCGGCCCTCACCCCAACCCCTCTCCCGCAAGCGGGAGAGGGGCTCGTTCGTTGCGGGGTGGTGCTTTATTTCTTGCACGCCACATTTGGGTCGGCCTTGACCGCATCCGCGCCCCACAGACAGACGATGCGATCCAACGCCAAGCCGCTACGCGAGTTGCTGAAGAACACGATGCCGTCGCCCGATGCGGGGCGCATCAGAAAGTTCGCGCGAAAGCCGGCTTGGTTGCGGCCGTCGTGGCCGATGGCGACGCTGCCGTCGGGGAGGCGTTCGATGAAGTGGCCCAGGCCGTAGACCTTGTCGTCGGGTGCGCGCGGTGCGCTCAACGGCGCGGGCGTGTGCATCTGCGTCAGCTGCGTGCGGTCCAGCGGGTGCGGGCCGGCGGTGTCTTGCATGCCGGCGATCATCCAGCGGGCGAAGTCGTTGACGGTGGTGGTCAGGGTCGAAGGCGCTTGTTCGACGTAGTAACGCATCGGCACGGGGCTGCCGTCGTCGCCGTGGCCTTGCGCGGCGCCAGCGAGGACGGCGGGCGTCATCGCGACGCTGCTGTGTTTCATGCGCAAGGGTTTGAACACCAGGGTGCGCGCGAGGTCTTGGTACTTGCGTCGGGTGGTGCGCTCGATGGCCAGTTGCAACAAGGTGTAGCCGCCGCCGGAGTATTGGAACTTGCTGCCGGCGGGGGCGAACAGTTCGACTGCGCCGCGGCCGTTGGTTTTGCCGGCCAGCGATTGTTGCAAGGTCGGCAGTTCCTTGAAGTCGAGCCAGCCTTGGTAGCCGCCCAAGGTGGTTCCGGCGGTGTGCGAGAGTAGGTGACGGACGGTGATCTGGTGGTAGTCGAATTGGTTTTGCGATAGCGGCCACGGCGACACGAGGTCGGCGACGGGTTCGTCGAGTTCCAGATCTCCGCGTGCGGCCAATCGCATCGTGACCCAGCTGGCGATGGGCTTGGCCAGCGACGCGGCGACGAAGACGGTGTCGGGGGTTACCGGTTGGGTGCCGGCGTGGTCGGCGTAGCCGAATCCGCGTGCGTAAACCAGTTTGCCGTCGACGATCAGGCCCACTGCGACGCCCTGGATTTTGGCGGTTTTCATCAGCGCGGGAACTTCGCGTTCGATGACTTGTGCGAACTCGGGCGGGGGCTGTGCGGTGGCGTGGGCGCTGACGCTCAGTGCGGCCAAGAGGGCGAATGCTGCGAGCGGTTTGGCTGCGGATGAAGCGGCGGCGCGGGCCGGGTGTCCGTCGGGTTCGTTGTGCATGGCGTCCTGTCTGGGCGTTGGGTGTGGGTGCGCGGCTGCGGTTCGACGAAAGCAGGGCTTTCGCGCAGGCGCGGCGACGCGGTGGCGTGCATGGGATTCGGCGGTCGGTTCCGTGCGCTGCGCCTGGGGATCGGCGCGGCGCGAGGTTGGGACACGGCTTGGATGCACGTCCGGTGGGGTGGGTTTAGTGCCGCTGACAGGGCTATGGGTTGGCGGGTGACAGGCAAATCAAAATGGGTTCCGGCCTTCGCCGGAATGACGGGGAGGGGAGGGCGTGGAGGGGTGGTTAGGTTTGCGGTCTTGGTTGCAGCGCTTGATGCGGACGCGGTGTTGGTGCGCGCTCCATTGGCATCTCCAATTCCAGCGTCGTGTCGCCGCTCAGCTTTGCCGCCCAGCGTCCCGCGGCGACAGAGCGCAGCTCATACAGTCCGAATGGGGTGACCAGCGCTGCGCGCGATAAGGCGCCGTCGTTGGTCAAGGCGACGATGCGCAGCCTGCCGCTCGGCCATGCGGTCGCTTTGGCGAAGTAGTCGCGGAGCGGCCCGGTTGCGGACAATTCGCCGACACAGCGGCCCTGTTCCAGATGGAATGTGGCCTGCGCATCGAAGCGAACTTGCTTGAGCGTGCCGGCCAAGCTGCCCGAGGCTGGGCAGGCCGCTGCGATCAAGCCGGCCGGTTGCGGCCGGAACGGTGCCGCCAGGACCGCGGCCGTGGATTCCATCGACGACACCCACAGCGCGTTCGACAGCACGCTCACTGCGGTGGCTTGTTCGGGCCACAGCATCAGCACGCTGCGGGCGCCGGTGGTGATGCCGGCGTGGTGCGCGATCCGGTCGCCGTCGGCGTCGCGGCCGATTCGCCAGCCGAAACCGATGTCGTAGTCGCGCTCGTGTGCGGGTTTGCCACTGGCCAGCAAGGTCGGTTGTTGCATGTCGCGCCATCGCGCCGCGCTGACGATACGGTGTTCGAGCACGCGGCCGCCGAAGGTCGCCACCGCTTCGGGCGTGGCGGCCAGTCCGCCGCCGGGCCAGGTGTAGCTCATGTCGGTGCGCGGTACGTTTCGGGTGGCGCCGCGTTCGATGTCGTACAGCTGCGATGCGGTCTCGGCGGGCGCGTCGCCGTCGGCGCCGATCGTCAGTCCGTTGGTGATGTGGTGTTTGACGTAGTCGAGAAAGTGCTGGTCCGATTTCGCTTCGATCACGGCGCCCAGCAGCGTGTAGCCCCACGACGAATAGCTGTAGGACGTGCCCGGCGTGGACAGCAGCGCGCGTCCGGTGAACAGGCTGGCTGCGTCGCTGGAGGTTGCGTAACGGACGCGGCCGAGTACGTTGAGGTCGTTGCCGGCATAGTGCGGCGCGCCGGAGGTGTGCGATGCCAACTGGCGCGCCGTTACCGGCGACCAGGTTGCCGGCAACCAAGGCAGTGCGGCGCCGACGGGTGCGTCGATGTCGAGCCGTCCATCTTCGGCGAGCTTGGCCGCCGCGGTGGCGGCTATGGCTTTGGATACGCTGGCCAGGCGGAACACGGTGTCGCGCTGCACGGGTTTGCGCGCTTCCACGTCGCGCATGCCCGCGCAGCCGGTCCAGACGATGCGGCCGTTGCGCCACACGGCGGCGCCCATGCCCGGAACTGCGTTGGTTTCGATCAATGCCTGCAATATCCGCTGGGAGGTGACGGCTGCCGGGTCGTCGGAGGGCGCTGCGCAAGTGTCGGCGGCCATTGCCGGCGCGGCCAGAAAAAGCAGCGCGATTGCGCAAGCGGCGGATACCGTGCGGTGCGATTCGGTGGGGATGGTTCTGACGTGCATCGGGCGGCTCCTGATGAGAAGCCACCAACCTAAGCGGAGATTTCCGCCGTTTCATCGCTGCTGCGCCGACGCGTGCCTCGGCTGCGCCGGCCCGGTGGCGATGCGCCGGCGGGGGCAGTCAGCCGGCCGCGTGCAGCGCGGACAGTAGCGAGTCGATGTAGCTGCGGCTCACGCGCACGGGCGTCCCGTCGTGCAGGCGCAGGAGCGCGTCGCGGTTGGTCAGCGGTTGCAGTTCCGCGACTTGATCCAGCCGGACGATGGAAGACCGGTGCACGCGCACGAAACGCGCCGGGTCGAGCTGTGTCGCGAGTTGATGCAGCGATTCGCGCACGATGTAGGTGCGTTCGCCGACGTGGAGCACGGCGTAGTCGCCGTCGGCGCCGATCCAGGTCACGCTGTCGGCTTTGATGAACACTGTCCGGTGGCCGATCCGCACCGAGAATTTCTGCAGGTACTTGGCTGGCGTATCCGTTGCGGTGCCGGCGATTGCACGCAGATGCAGCAGTTGCCGCGCTCGTTCGATCGCTTCATTGAAACGCAAGCTGTCGATGGGTTTGAGCAGATAGTCGACCGCATTCAAGGCGAACGCCTTCACCGCGAAGCTGTCGTGCGCCGTGAGCAGAATCGACAGCGGCCGGCGCTCGGGCGGGAGCGCGGCCAATACGTCCAGGCCGTTGATGCCGGGCATTTGCACGTCCATGAACACAAGATCCGGCGGCTGTGCCTGCAGCCCTGCCAGTGCGGCGACGCCGTCCTCGTATTCGCCGATGACTTCGAGGTCGGCGAACGCGGCAAGCAACGAGATCACACCGCGCCGCGCCAGCGGTTCGTCGTCGACTACGCACACGCGGATCACGTGGGCGGCCCCAGGCGGAACGGCAAGCTCAGCCGGACCCGATAGCGGTCGTCGCCGTCGATGCCCGCCTGCAAGCTGGCGTCGCCCGGATACAGGCGGGCGATGCGGGCACGCACGTTGTCCAGGCCGACCGCTTCGCTGCGGCCGTCTTGTCGAGGCGAGGGCTCGCCGGATGCGAGCGGGTCGGGCGGTGGCAGGTCGTTGCCGATGTGGATGTTCAGGCGGGTGTCGTCGCGTTCGATGCGCAGGTCGATGCGGCCGGGCGCGCTGCGTGGCGCGATGCCGTGGCGGATCGCGTTCTCCACCAGCGGTTGCAGCAGCAGATAGGGCACTTGCGCGCCGAGCACGCCGTCGCCGAGGTGCCACGACACCGACAGGCGCTTGCCCAGCCGCGCTTTCTCGATCTCCAGATAGGCTTCGGTCATGGCGATTTCTTCGGCGAGGGCGATCTGGTGGCCGTGCGGGGAATCGAGCACCGTGCGCAGGAAATCGCCCAGACGGGCGAGCATTTGCCGGGCTTCCGCGCCGCGTTCTTCGGCCACCAGCGCCGAGATCGCATTGAGCGTGTTGAACAGGAAGTGCGGTTGCAGTTGATAGCGCAGCGCCCGCAACTCCGCGTCGCTGGCCAGCGCCCGTGCTTGCAAGTGCTCGGCTTGTTCGCGGCGCAGTTCCGCGTAATACGCCACCACCGCGTGCACCGCGCAGTATGCGACCAGGACCAGCCAAGCGCCTTCCAGGCCACGGAACAACAGCGCTGGATTCAGTGCGCCCGGTTCGATCAGCCGCGCCGGATCGCCGGAGGACAAAGCTTGCAGCGCCAGACTGAGCACGCGCGTGGCCAGCGCCATCGCGTAAGTGGTCGCCAACAGCGTCAACGCGATTCGCCATACGGCCACGCCGCGCCGCCACAGCCAGCGTTGCGCGGCGGTCAGCGGCAACACCCAAAGCACGAATGCCGACAGATACAAGGTCCGCGACAGCGTCGCGTTGCCGTGGCCGAGAATCGGCAGCGCCATCGCCAGCAGGCAGACGCCCAGTGGAAGGCCGGCCAGCACCGGCAGCCAGAACGGCGGTAGCGCGCGGGGCTTCAGGTTCGGCTGGCGCATGAAGAAGGCGGATGTGTGCGGTTGTGGGATAGATACAGCATGTGGCGGTGGGCGTCGAATGATGGTCTCCGGCGGCGTTGCATGGGCGTGCCGGTCCGGGCGCCGGGGCGAGCCGCGTCCGATTCTGCCGGCATTGCAGCTTGCGGGCCGGGGCCGGCGAGCGCCAGCACGCTGCGCCCAGCCGGTGGTTCCGCGCGGCGGGGCGGTAGGGGTCTTATCGCCTGAGACATGACGATGCTCTAGTGTGCAGTCGCCGGGGGCGCGTCGGTTGCAAGTCGATAGAGGACGTGCGCGCCACCGCGGGCGCGCCCCGTCCAAGTACCGCAGACCCCCTCTTATGTCGTCATTTCACGTTGTCGAAGAACTTGTCCTGGCCTGGCAGACGGCGCATTCCGTGGCCCGGGGCTCGCCGGCGCCTGTTCGCGATCGCGGCGGATTCCGGGTGGACACTGATTCGGAAACGGAGGTGAAACGCTGGGTGTTCCCCGGGCTTTGCGAGGGGTTGAGCGAAATCGCCCACGAGATAGCGGCGCCGCGGCATTACTTGAAGCTGTGCGGTTCCGATGAGCAGTTGCGCAGCGCACTGCCGGGGCGCTGGCAGATTCAGCCCGCGAACTATTTCATGATGTCCGCGGCGGCCAGCGTTGAAAGACGGCCGTTGCCGGAGGGCTATCGGATCGAGGTTGGCCGCACCGGGACGGTCGTGCTTGCCCGCGTCATCGCGCCCGATGGCGGCCTGGCCGCAAGCGGATACGCTGCAGAAACCGTCGATGCCTTCGTTTACGATCGCATCGAAACCGCGCCGGATCACCGGCGCAAGGGCTTGGGCGTCGCGGTGATGGCTGCTCTCAGTGCCGCGCAACGGTCTCCGGCGACTCCGCAGCTTCTGGTCGCGACAGCAGACGGGCGCGGCCTGTATGCGAGTCTGGGGTGGACGGTGCTTGCGCCTTTGGCTTGCGCAGCTATTGCGGAAAGTTGAACCAATGCCGTGTCGGGAGCGGGCAGCCCCGGAAGCGTAGCGGCCATTCGCCGGGGGCAAACGGCATCGGGCGAGGGTGGCGGTATCGGGCCTTGCCTGCATCGCCAATCCGATGATCCGGCGGGAGCCGTCGTCTAGCATCTTGCCGTCCCTCAGTGCGACCATTCGTCCCGTTCAGTCATCCAATGCACTGCGGCCGCCTCGTGCCGCCTTGGGAGAAACGGATGTTTCGTGCGATTTTGGCGCTGTGCTTGTTGTCGCTGTCGGTGCTGGATGCGGCGGCCGCAGCCCCGGACTATCCGTTTCCCGCCGCCGCGATAGCGGATCGCAATCAGTTGGATCAGGCCATGCCCAAGCTGGCCGAACAGGTTCTCGCCGATTACAAGGACGACGACCGTGTGCGTTACCTCGGCAACGCGGCGCGCCTGCAGGTCGTCGCCGGCCGCTACGCGCAAGCGCTGGAGTCGATCCAGGCGCTGCGCGCGCTGTCGCCGTTGGGCGGTCCGCCGCAGCAGCGCGCGATGTTGGCCCAGTACGAAATCTATGCCGCGAGCAAGCAACTGCAAGCGGGCGAGCGGCTGGATTTCGACAGCGCGTTCCGCCGTAGCTTCCAGGCCGCATTCGCCTCGATGGACGACCGCACCGCGGCCATCGCCCTGCGCGGTTTCGGCGGCGACCAGTTCGATTCGCGCGGGCAGCAAGCCGCGTTGGACCGGGCGCTGGCCGGGCAGAAGGACACGCCGCGGATCGATCAGGCGTCCGCGTTGGCGCTGGTGCGCGCCTACCAAATCGCCACCGTGTATCGCGAATTCGCCGCGCAGGCGCCTGCGCTGTCGGCCGCCGAGGATGAGCGGCGTTATCTGATCCAGCGCGATGTGCAGGTGCGCACGCCCGAGGGCGCGACCGTGTGCGCGCTGATCGTGCGCCAACACTCGGCGCCGGCCAAGCTGACCACCTTACTGAACTTCACCATCTACGCCGATCCGGCGACGATGCTCAACGAGGCCCGGCGCAGCGCGTCCAACGGCTATGCCGGAGTGACCGGGCTGACCCGCGGCAAAGGTTGCAGCCCCGATACGCCGGTGCCTTACGAGCACGACGGCCGCGACGCAGCAGCGCTGATCGATTGGATCGCGGCGCAGGAGTGGAGCGACGGCCGGGTCGGCATGTACGGCGGCAGCTACGAGGGGTTCACCCAATGGGCGGCGGCCAAGCACCGGCCGCGCGCGCTCAAGGCGATGATGCCGTCGGTGACCGGCGCGCCCGGCACCGACGTGCCGATGGAAGGCGGCATCTTCTCCGGGTTTCAGCATTACTGGCCGTTCTACGTGGCCAACAACAAAACCTTGGACAAGGCGCCCTACGAAGACAACGCGCGTTGGCGGCGGATGTTTCGGCAGTGGTATCTGGACGGCAGTGCGTTCCGCGACCGCGACAGGATCGACGGAACCACTAACGTGTTCTACCGGCGCTGGTTGGATCATCCGGGCTACGACAGTTATTGGCAGAGCATGACGCCGTATCGCGAGGAATACGGCGCCATCGACATCCCGGTGCTGACCACCACCGGCTACTTCGACGGCGCCCAGATCGGCGCCTTGCACCATCTGCGCGAGCACTACCGCTATCGCCCCAAGGCCGACCACTATCTGGTGATCGGCCCCTACAACCATTTCAGCGGCCAACGCGGTACGGTGGCGGCCGGCAATGAGTTGCGCGGCTACACGATCGATCCGGTCGCGCAGATCGATCTCGGCCAGCTGCGTTATCAATGGTTCGATTACGTGTTCAAGGGCGCGCCGAAGCCGGCGTTGCTGAAGGATCGAATCAACTACCAGGTGATGGGCGCGAACGTGTGGAAGCACGCACCGTCGTTGCAGGCGATGGGGCCGGCGCGCACGCGTCTGTACTTCGGCGGCGCGGGCGAGGAGGGGCGCTGGCGTTTTCAGCGCGAGGCGAACCCGGGCGCATCGGCGTCGCTGACGATGGATATGACCGATCGCAGCGACGCCGACCGGATCATCCCGGGCGGCAACATCCTCGATCCGGTGCTCGATACCGTGGGCAGCACCGTCTTCGTCAGCGAGCCGTTCGCGCAGGGCGCCGAGTTCAGCGGGCTGTTCTCCGGGCATCTGGAATTGGTCACCAACAAGCGCGATGTCGATCTGTACATCGGTTTGTACGAACTGACTGCCCAGAATCAGTACTTCGAATTGTCGCGTTATCAACAGCGACTGAGTTACTCGGGCCATCCGGAACAGCGGAAGCTGCTGCGGCCCGGCAAAGTCCAGCGTTTCGATTTCGTCGCCGGACGCACCAGCAGCCGCGCATTCGCGCCGGGCAGCCGGCTGGTCGCGTTGATCGGGCCGGGCAAGGGGCCGCAGGATCAGATCAATTACGGCAGCGGCAAGGATGTCAGCGATGAGACCTTGAGCGATGCGGGTGAGCCGCTGCGCATCGACTGGTCGGGGAAGAGCTATCTGGAGATTCCGCTGGCGCGCTGATTCGCCTGGGATCGGTTCTGGTGGGCGATGAATCAAGCACGCTGAAAATGCTTGTGGCCTAACGGCGACTGGGCATCGTAGTTATGCGGATGCGATTTGTTTGCGATTGTTCAGCGATTCTGGGGCGAGCGGCGTAGATGCCCAGGCCCGGACTGTTTGTGGGTGCCGGCAACCGACCTCGTGCGTATCAGCCAAATGTCAGGTTCGCCCGATAGGCTGCCGATATCGGGTCCTTCGCCGTGTCGGAAGCTATCCGAGCATCAAACGCCAGACCGAGTCGACCGGCGCCTGCTTGCCCGCGTATCGATCGGTGACGCCTGGATCGCCTCCCAATCAACCGAAGCAGAATGCCTCCCTCCTTATGGCTACCGTCTCCTTACGTTCCGCAAACCGCAGGCTGCGCACTGTGCTTACCGCCCTCGCATTCGCTGTCTCCGCCATGAGCGGAGCCAATGCCGAGCAACCGACGCCGGTCGGCCATATGCCGGATGAAACTTCGCCGCATGAAGCCACCTGGCTGCAGTGGCCGCACCACCACACCTACGGGGTCGAGAAACGCGACCGGATCGAATCGACTTGGGTGCAGATGACTCAGGCGTTGGTAGCGAGCGAGAAGGCGCATCTGATCGTCTACGACGCCGCCGAACAGAAGCGGGTGCGGGCAAAACTCACTTCGGCGAAGGTGCCGCTGGACAACGTCAGCTTTCTGATCCGCCGGACCGACGATGTTTGGGTGCGCGACAACGGACCGATCTTCGTTTACGACAACGACGACAACCTCAAGATCACCGACTGGAGCTTCAACGGTTGGGGTAAAGACGCTCCCTACCGCAAGGATCAGCAGGTGCCCGCGACCATCGCCTCCCTCTTGTCGATGGCCCGAGTCGATCTCAACAAATATGTAATCGAGGGCGGCGCCATCGAAGTCGACGGCCGCGGTGTCTTGATGGCCACGCGCAGTTCCATCCTGGAGCCCAAGCGCAATCCCGGCATGAGCCAAGCCCAAATGGAATCCGTGCTGGGAAAGCAACTGGGGGTTTCCAAGTTCATCTGGCTCGATGGTGCGCCGGGCGGCTTGGACGACGTTACCGACAAGCACATCGATGGCTTCGCGCGTTTCGGTGATCCCCGCACCATCGTGACCCTGAGTCGTGAGGATCTGAACTATTGGGGCCTTTCGGCCGCCGACATCGACGAGTTGTACCGTGCTAGCGATGTCGACGGGAACGCCTATCGATTTGTGCAGTTGCCTTTGACCGAGCGCAGCGTGGTGACCACTTACGGCTACGACATCGGAAACAAAGGCTCATACGCGAACTTCTACGTCGGCAACAAAGTAGTGCTGATTCCCGAGTACAAAGATCCTAACGACGCGGTGGCCAAGGAGATACTGCAGCGCGTTTATCCTGGCCGCACCGTGGTCGGCATCGACGTGAGAAATCTGTATCGCCACGGCGGGATGATCCATTGCGTGACGCAGCAACAGCCAGCGAAGCGTTGACGGCGGTTCGGTTTCTGTTCGTTCTTGGTGGCTGGGTTTGCGCTCACTCCCGCGGCTTGAACTCCACCGGCACAATCACCACCGCCGCAATCGCCTTGCCATCGCGCATCGCCGGCGCGAACCGCCAACGGCGGACGGTGTTGACCGCTGAGCGGTCGAGCGCGCGGTAGCCGCTGCGGCGGCTGACGTCGACTTTGGTCGGGTGGCCTTCGGCGGAGACTTGCACGCGCAAGGTCACCTGGCCGCCTTCGTTGTGGCGCAAGGCGTCGATGGGGTACGGCGGTTTGGGGCTGTAGCCCGGCAGCGGGCGCGGTTTGGCGCTGGCGGCGTTGGCCGCGGCTTTGGCCAGGCGCGCGCGTTCGGCCGCGGCGAGTTTGGCGACGCGGGCTTTTTCGGCGGCCGCGGCGGCGGTTTTCGCGGCGGCGGCGGTGCTGGCGGTGGCGACGTGGTCGATTTCGCTCAGGCGCGCGCTGGTTTGTTCGATCAGTGCCGGCACTTGTTCCAGGCCGGGACGGTCGATGCCGGGCGTGCCTTCGATCGATTGCATCGGCGCGGAGCTTTCGATCTGGCGGTAGCCGTGCGAGACCACGATCAACACGCCGATCACCAGCGCGATCGCGCCCAGCGCCAGCGCCATCAGCCAGGTGTTGTTCGGCGCCTCGGCGGGGCGGGCGAACTTGGGCATCGCGGTCGGCGGGAACGGTTGCGCGGGCAGGGTCGGGGTCACCGCGCTGACCGACAACGGCACCGCGTGGTTGGGGTCCATGTGCAGCACGCTGACCCGGCCGGCGTTGAGCGCGGCAGCGACTTCGCTGTCGGCGCCGAGGGCGCGGGCGACTTCGTCCAGGGGGACGTCGCGCTGATGGCCGCGGCGTTCGCTGCCGGCCGAGGCGAAGCGCCAGCGGTTGTATTCGGCCCAGATCAACAGCAGGCCGACCACCACGCCCGCGGTGGCGGGCAAGGCCAGCATCAGGAACGGGTCGACTTCGTGTTTGCGCAGGTACAACTCGGAGGCGACGTTGCGGATGCCGAGCAGCCACAACACCAAGGTCACCACCGGCGTCCACAAATACAGATAGATCAGCCAGAACAGGCCGGTGACCATGCCCCACAGCGTGCGCGGCAGCGGCCGCTGCGCGTTGGGTTTCTGGATCAGGCGCGAGTCGAGTTTGTGCGGCGCGGGTTTGGACGCCTCCGCCTCGCGCGCGTCGGCGGCGACTGCAGGCGCGCTAGCGCCGGCCATCGCCATCGCATGCGCGGGACGGGTGAAGGTATTGGCCGCGCGGCCGGTGCCCGGGCCGGTGGTCGGGGTGCGTTCTTCGGTGCTCATCGCAGTCCCCGATCCGGGCTGACCCAGGTCGCGCGCGTGCCGCGGCGCTTGAGCAGGGCCTTGGGCACCGCGGTGACGGTGGTGGCGAAGCTCAGCAACCAGTACGCCATCGGGTACCAGATCATCCAGTAATAGTTGCGGCCGACGCGGGTTTCGTAGCGGCGGTCGATGATGATGCTGGCGGCGAACTGCAGCAGGCAGATCAGCGCCAGGATCACGCCGTGCCAGGACGGCAGCAGCGTTTTCACTTGCAGTTGCTCGGGCAGTTCCATCACCAGGCCCAGCGCCCACAGCACGATGATGAAGGCCATGATGTAGGCCCAGCCGACGCTCAACACGTATTCGGCCAGCACCGCCCACATCCGCCGCTTGCGCCACGAAAACAGGTCGCGGGTGTGGCGCATCAGCACTTCCACGCCGCCCTGGGCCCAGCGCAGGCGCTGCTTCCACAGGCCCTTGAGGGTTTCCGGCATCAGGATGAAGCACATCGCGTTGGGTTCGTAGCGGATGTCCCAGTGGTCCATCTGCAGACGCCAGCTGATGTCGATGTCTTCGGTGACCATGCTGTCGGACCAGTAGCCGATCCGATGCAGGGCGCTGCGGCGGAACGCGCAGATCACCCCGGAGACGGTGAAGATGCGGCCGTACACGCGTTGGGCGCGTTTGATCATGCCGATGATCGAGGAGAACTCGCCCACTTGCAGGCGGCCGAGCAGGGTGGAACGGTTGCGGATGCGCGGGTTGCCGGTGACCGCGCCGACGCGGGCGCCCTGGCACAGGTGCCAGACCATCCAGTGCGCGGCGTATTCGTCCAGCAGCGCGTCGCCGTCGATGCAGACCAGATACTCCGAGCGCGCCGCCAGCGCGCCCATGCGCATGGCATTGGCCTTGCCCAGGTTGCGGTCCAGATGCACCACCCGCAGCTTGTCGTGCTGCGCGGCCAGACGGTTGAGCTTTTCGCCGGTGTCGTCGCGGCTGCCGTCGTTGATCGCGATCACTTCGAACTGCGGGTAGCGCTGCGCCAGCGCCGCGCCGATGGTTTCGTGGACGTGATCGCCTTCGTTATGGCACGGGATCAGGATGGTCACGAACGGCGGATCGTCCAGCACCGGCGGATCGGTGCGCGGACGCGAGTGGCGCTCGCGGCGGAAGTAGTAATACAACCCGCCGGCGATCCAGAAGAACGACATCACGATCGGATAGAAGAACGCGAATTGGAACAGCGCGGTGAGCACGGGGCTTGCGGCTTGATTCATGGCGATCTCGTAGCGATCTCGTGATGCGGCTTCAGGCTGGCGCGGCGCCCGGATGGGCGGCCGCGGCGGGCGTCAGCGTTCGATGTAAGGGAAGCCGCGCGCGGACATGATTTCGCGGGCGTCGGCGGTGGAAGGGCGGTCGTCGATGAAGTTGTCCGGGTACCAGGCCAGGTGGCGGGCGCCGTCGGCTTGCAGCCGGCGCGCCATGGTCTTGAGCTGGGCCGCCGGAATCGGCTGGTCCTTGTTGCGCCAGTCCACCGTCTGCAGTTCGAAGATGGTCCGGGCCAGTCCGCGCGGGGACTGCTTGACCCTGGCCACCAGCCGATCCATCCAGCGCTGCGGATCGCGGCTGTTCTCCATCCACGGCATCGCCATCACCGCGGTGTAGTCGTAGGCCTGGTTGAACGCGGCCAGGTTCTGCGCGAACCACGCCTCGCTCTTGGGATCCAGCACCGGCGCGGCGAACAGGTTACGCACGGTGATCAGCTTGGGCCGCCATTTGCCGGCGGCGCGGGCCAGTTCCTGGGTGAACGCGATCAGCGCCTGAGTGCGCGCGGCCGGATCGTCCGGGGCGATGCCGCGCAGTTCGTCGTCGCGCAGCAGCGCGTCGTCGTGGAACAGCAGGCCTTCGGTGTAGCCGCTGACGGCGAGGTCTTCGTACAGCTCGGCGACGATCTTGCGCGTTTGCGGTTCGAACGGGTTCAGACGGTGGGTCTCGGCCGGGTTGCTGGCCTTGATTTCCAGCTTGGCGTTGAGCGCCTTGTCGGGCAGTTCGAAACCCAGCACCGGCAGCCACGCGAACACTTTGACGTGGGCGCGGGTCTTGAGCTGCCAGGCGACGCGGTTGTACAGGTCCGCGCGCATCGGCAGATGGCGGTTGGGGAAGTACATCGCGTCGGCCGAGCCATTGCCGTCGGGATCGGCGAAGGCCTGCAGGAACACATGGCTCGGAGCGACTTGCTTGACCCGTTCGATCAGCTTGTCCAGGTTGCGGGCCTGCTGCGCCGGGTCGGCGTCGTAGACGTAGTCCAGGTCCACTTGCAACGCGCGCACGCCGTCGAGGCCTTCGTCGTGGCGCAGTTCGAAGGCCAGGTCGTTGACGGTGGGGTTGTCGAACATCAGCAGGCGCGCCAGACCGTGCAGGTCGCGGCCGATCGACTGGTGGCGGCCTTCCAGATCGAAGGTCACGGTCATGCCGAGTTGGTCGGCCAAGGCGTTGGTCTGGCTGTTGTAGGCCGCGTACGGCCACACCACCGATTGCGGCGACACGCCGAGTTCGCGCTTGATCTTGCCGGCGCTGTCGGTGAGGTCGCGGCGGATCCGGGCCAGATACTCGGCTTCGGTTTCGTAGCTCTGGCTCTTGCCGTCCCACTGGCGGGTGATCGCCGCGGGCATGGTGTTGCCCTGCGGGTTGGAGGTCACGCCGCGGTGCAGGTTGTCGCTGTGCGAGGCGATTTCGATCAGGCCCGAGGCCTGCATCTCGCGCAGTTGGTCCCAGGTGACGAAGTCGTCGTGGGTGAACATGCGCGGGCCGTAATCGACTTGCTGCTCGCGCGGCAGATCGACCCAGCCGGTCACCACCGCCATCAGGCCGGGGTAGTTGTAGGCGCGCAGCAGCGGGAACACGTGGGTGTAGATGCTGCGCAGGCCGTCGTCGAAGGTCAGTAGCACCGCTTTGGGCGGCAGCTTCTTTTCGCCGCGCGAGGCGGCGATGACATCGCTCAGCGCGACCGGGCGGTAGCCGTGGCCGGACAGCCAGTCCAGGTGCGCGGCGAAGTTCTGGGTGCTGACCGCGTAGGCGTCGGGATCGCCCTTGCGCGCGACGTCGTCGCGGATGTCGTGGTAGCTCAGCACCAGCAGCTGATCGGCCTTGGTCTGTTGGGCGATGGCTTCGGCCGGGCTGATCGGGGCGACGTCGTTGTCGGCCTTGGGTTCGGCGGCGATGGCGGCGAACGGCACGGCCAACAACACGGTCAACATCAGGCGACCGAAGGCGCGCCGCAGTGCGACGGTCGGGGCGAAAACTTGCATGCTCATTGTTCTCCCCAACGGAAGCTCAGATCGAAGCCCAGGCGTTCTTCGCGCACGCCGTCGTAGACCGGGCGCGACCAGTTGAGGCCGTAGTTCAAGGTGCGTCCGGTGGCGAAGCGCCATTCGTGTTCGTAGCTCAATTGCGGTACCCAGTGGCTGCCGTAGCCCTGCTGCCAGTACGGGCCGGCTTGCACGGTCAGGCGTTGGCGGAAGTGGCGCTGATAGCGGCGCCACGCCAGATGATCGAAACGCAGGCCCAGGTTCAGCGACGAATCGCGGCTGGGGTTGAAGTAGGGAACGTCGGCATCGCGGCGGCTGGCGCGGCTGGTGGCCACATCGGCGAGGCCGTCGATCAGCAAGTGCGGCTGCGTGTACAAACGCTGTTCGGCGTTGAGGCCGAAGGCGGTGCGGGTGTTGTCGTCGCTGTAGCGCAGTTGCTGGGCGGTGGCGCCGAGCGTGGTGCGTTCGCTCGGGGTGTAGCGCAGGCCCAGGCTGAGCGCGTCGGCGTCGATGCCGGCGCGGCGCGCTTGCAGCGAGGCTTGCGGGCTGCCGCGGTACCACGAGGCGGTGCCGTACCAGGCGTCGTTGAAGCGCCAGCCGGCGTCGGCGTAGTAGCCGGTGCGGTCGCTGCGGTCGAGCCAGCGGTCGTTGGCGCGGTCCACGCCGAAGCCGAGGCTCAGGCGGTCGTAGGCGTACAACGCGCCGACGCCGGCGCGGCGGTCGTGCACGCGTTCTTTACCGAGCGCGCCGTTGGGGTAATCGGCCCAGGCGTCGCGCGCGTGCGCGGTCAGGCGCCAGCGGTCGTGGATCAGCGGGCTGGCGATCTGCGCGCGGTGTTCGGCATCGCGGCTGCCCAGCGGCGAGGCGGTGGCGCCGCCGCCGCGCGCGTCGCTGCGGCCGAAGCTGCTGCCGATCAGCCATTGCCAGCCCATCGTGCTGTCCCAGGATTCGGCCATTTGCTTGACCTGCACGTCGCGGGCGCGGCGTTCGAGCAATTCGTCGTGGATCGGGCGGGCCAGATCCACGCGCTTGTGTTGCAGATGCGCGCCGACCTGGCCGACGCGCGCGCCGACGTCGGTCGGCTCCAGCGTGCTGGCGATGCGGAAGCGTTCCAGCGCGCGATCGGTCCAGCCGCGCTTTTGGTAGGTCACGCCCAGATCGGTCTGCAGGCCGGCGTTGCTGGGGCCGATCGCGGCCAGCGATTCCAGATGCTTTTGCGCGCCGACCGTGTCTTCGCCGTACAGGCCGATCATGGTCAGGTGGCTGTCGGCATCAAAGTGGCGCCAGTTCTCGTGGCTTTCCTTGGCGCCCGGGACGCGGATGAACGCCGGTTGTTCGGCTTTGATCTTGCGCAGTTGCGCGTAAGCATCGTCGAAGCGTTCGGCTTCGGAATAGGCGTAGGCCAGCTGCAGTTGCGAGTCCTGATCTTCCGGCCATTCGCGCACGACCTGTTCCAGCACTTGCGCGGCTTCTTCCGGATGCTTGTCGGCCAGCAACGAGGCGCCGACCTTGGCCAGTGCGTACATCGGCAACTGGACGTTTTCGCTTTGCAGCGCGCGATAGCGCTGCACCACGTCGGCGTGGCGCTCCAGGTGGTTGAGCATCACCAGCTCATCCATGCGCGTGCGCACATCGGCTTGCTGTTCGGCCGGGGTCTGGCCGGCGCGCTGTTGTTCGAGCAGGGTGCGCGCGTCGCGCATCTCGCTCAGGCGCTGGGTTTCGTTTTCCGGAAACAGCGCGCCCCACAGCACCCGGCGGGCGAAGCGGTCGGCGTCCAGGCGCTTGCGTTCGGCCTGGCTGAACAACTGCGGGCGCGCTTGGTACAAGGTCCAGGCGCGGTCGGCGCCGCCGAGGTCGGCGAGGGTCAACACCTGCAATCGGTACAGGCGGTCGTCGCCGGGGCGCGCGGCTTGGGCGCTCTCGATCCGCGCCAACGCAGCCAGCCATTGCCGGTCCGAGCGCAGGCGCTCGATCTCGGGCAGGGGGTCAGCTGGGGATTCTTGACGCGGTGCGGCAAAAACTGACGCTGAGAGGCAGGTTGAAGTCGCGGTCGCCAGGGCGATGGACAGGGCAAGACGATGCTGTATCGGCATGGAGGACCGAGTTCCGTGAGGCGGGAGGTGGTTCGGGATGTGACTTAGTCCCGTACAAAATGTGATTCAAATCACATTGCCGAGGTATTGACGCAAAAGGTGTGCCAATGAGGGGTGAAGATGTGCGGCTTGTTGGCTCTTAACTTGCTGTTTTGAAATGGTTTTTTTGACGATGAATGGGTAATGCCATTGCTGCATCGCGGTTTGACAAGCTGAATTTAGATCGATTCAAATCGGTCTCGGACCGGGGCGCGACGTCACTGAGCGGCGCGTGGCGGCAATAACGGCCAGGCCGTTTGGGGCAACGGGAGCGGACATGTCGGCAAGCAATTCGGGGCGCCCGGGCGCCAGCGCGGTCGCGGCGGCGGCCAGGACGGCCTTGGCCACGGCCCTGGTCTGGGCGATGGCGATGCCGGCGGGCGCGGCCAAGCAGCGGCAGTTCTGGAACTCGTTCGAGCCGGCCGACCCGGCGCCCGCCTTGGCGGCCGACGCTGCGATCCGGCTGAGCGTGGACGGCGGCCCGCCGCAGGCCGCGGCCCTGACCGCCAAGCCCGGGGTCGGCTTCAGCGGGCTGCACTCGCTGCGCTTCGAGGGCGTGGGCGGGGGCGAACAGCAGGCGCAGGTGTTCGAGGTCGATATCGCCATCGGCAAGGACAGCGAGTTGTCGTACCGGGTGTTTCCGCTGTCGCCGGCCAATGCCGCCGCGCCCGCGCCGGTGAGTCAGCTCGACAACCTGCGCAACGGCTCGACCTATGTCGCCGTCGATCTGGTGTTCGACGACGGCAGCCGGCTGTCGCAGCGCAAGCCGCTGGACCGCTACGGCAATCCCTTGACCGCACGCGGCCAGGGCGCGGCGCGGTTGCTGTATCCGGATCAATGGAACGCGGTGTCCAGCCGCATCGGCGAGGTCGCCAGCGGCCGGCGCGTGCGTCAGATCGTGCTGGTGCACGACGGCGAGGCCGGGCAGGCCTATCGCGGTTATCTGGACGATCTGCGGATCGAGCCGGTGCCGCGCAAGAAGGACGCCGACAAGGCCGATGCGCTGCGCCCCAGCGATTACGTCGATACCCGCCGCGGCAGCAACTCCAATGCGCGCTTCTCGCGCGGCAATACCTTCCCGGCGGTGGCGATGCCGCACGGCTTCAACTTCTGGACGCCGACCACCAACGCCGGCTCGCACTGGATCTACCAGTACCAAGAGCGCAACGGCGAGGACAACCGCCCGCGCATCGAGGCGTTCGCGCTGTCGCACGAGCCCAGCCCGTGGATGGGCGACCGCCAGAGCTTCCACATCCTGCCGGCGCTCGGCGCGGGCGAGCCCGAGTTCGATCGGGCCAAGCGCGCGCTGAGTTTCGGCCACGAGCGCGAGACCGCGCGTGCCGACTATTACCGGGTGCAGTTCGACAACGGCCTGATCGCCGAGATGACCCCGACCGATCACGCCGCGATGATGCGCTTCACCTATCCCGAGGCGCAGGCGCGGCTGTTGTTCGATCAGCGCGATGAGAACGGCGACATCGCGCTCGACCGCGACGGCCAGGGGCTCAGCGGCTGGACCGAAAGCAAGAGCAAGCTCTCCGCCGGCGCCGGGCGTTTGTTTTTCTATGCGCGCTTCGATCGGCCCATCGTCGCCGGTGCGCGCCTGGATCGGGCCAAGGATCGCGACCGTGTGTCCGCGTGGTACGGCTTCGATCTGTCCGCCGATCCCACCCGCCAAGTGACCATGCGTATCGCCACCTCGCTGATTAGCGTGGACCAGGCCAAGCGCAATCTGGAACTGGAGATCGCCGACGGCGAGGGCTTCGACGCGGTGCGCGAACGCGCGCGCGCGGCCTGGGACGCCAAGCTCGGCATCGTCCGCATCGACAACGCGCCCGAGCACGAACGCGCCACCTTGTATTCGAATTTGTATCGGTTGTTCCTGTATCCCAACAGCGGCTTCGAGAACACCGGCACCGCCGAGCGTCCGCTGTATCGCTACGCCAGCGCGTTCTCGCCGCCCACCGGCCCCAGCACCGCGACCGCCACGGGCGCTGCGGTGATGGACGGCAAGGTCTACGTCAACAACGGGTTCTGGGACACCTACCGCACCAGTTGGCCGGCCTATGTATTGTTCGCGCCGAAACACGCCGGCGAGATGATCGACGGCTTCGTCCAGCAGTACCGCGACGGCGGCTGGATCGCGCGCTGGTCGTCGCCGGGCTATGCCGACCTGATGGTCGGCACCAGTTCCGACGTGGCCTTCGCCGATGCCTGGCTCAAGGGCGTGCGCAACTTCGATGTGCGCTCGTTCTATCAGTCGGCGATCCGCAACGCCTCCAGCGTCAGCCCGGTCGCGGGCGCGGGCCGCAAGGGCATCGAGCGGGCGATCTTCAAGGGTTACACCGATACCAGCACCGACGAAGGCCTGTCCTGGTCGATGGACGGCTACATCAACGACTTCGCCATCGGTCATTTGGCTTCGGCGCTATCGCGCGAAGCCGGCGCCGACGATCCGTACCGCGACCATTACGCCGACGATGCCGCGTACTACCGCAACCGCGCGCTGGGCTACGTCAATCTGTTCCATCCGCAGGTGGGCTTCTTCGTCGGCCGCCATCGCGACGGCCGCTGGCGCTATACCGCTAGCGAATTCGATCCGACCCGTTGGGGCGGCGACTACACCGAGACCGATGCCTGGAACATGGCCTTCCACGCGCCGCAGGACGGCGCCGGCCTGGCCGCGTTGTACGGCGGGCGCACCGCGCTGGGCAACAAGCTCGATCAGTTCTTCGCCACGCCGGGCACCTTCGAGGTCGGCAGTTACGGTGGGGTGATCCACGAGATGCTGGAAGCGCGCGACGTGCGCATGGGTCAGTACGGTCACAGCAACCAGCCTTCGCACCACATTCCTTATATGTACGCCGCGGCCGGGCAGCCGTGGCGGATCCAGGAGAAGGTGCGCGACATCATGGACCGGCTGTATGTCGGCGGCGAAATCGGTCAGGGCTATCCGGGCGATGAGGACAACGGCGAGATGTCGGCGTGGTGGTTGTTCAGCGCCGCGGGGTTTTATCCGCTGCGGATGGGCTCGCCGGAGTATGTGATCGGCGCGCCGCGGTTCGAGCGCATGACCATTCAACTGGACAACGGCAAGCAACTGCAGATCAACGCGCCCAAGGTCAGCGAGCGCAATCGTTATGTGCAGTCGTTGCGGGTCAACGGCGAGCCCTGGGAGCGGTTGAGCTTGCCGCACGAGTTGCTGGCGCAGGGCGCGGTGCTGGATTTCCGCATGGGGCCGTCGCCGTCGAATTGGGCCAGCGCGGCGCAGGCCTTGCCCGAGTCGTTGAGCCAGGACGGGCAGGCGCCTTCGCCGTTGCGCGATTTGAGCCGTCGCGACAACGCCAGCGTGGCGGGTTTGAGCGGCAAGCAGGCGGCGGCTTTGTTCGACGACGATGCGACGACCTCGGCGAAGTTGAGCGGGCCGATGCCGTTGTTGAGCTGGAACTTCAAGGCGCCGGCGACGGTGCGTTTGTATACCTTGACTTCGGCGGGCAAGCGCGGCGATGCGCAGGCTTGGGCCTTGCAGGGTTCCAACGATGGGGCGCAGTGGACCACCCTGGATGAGCGCAGCGATCAGCGCTTCGCCTGGCGTCGGCAGACGCGGGCGTTCGCGATCGCCGAGCCTGCGGCGTATTCGCGTTATCGGCTGCGGTTGTTGAATGAGGCGGCCGGGCAGGGGGCGATCGAGTTGGCTGAGGTTGAGTTGTTGGGTGAGGCCAAGTAGCGCGGGGTTGCTGCTTTCAAGAGCTGCCCTCACCCCAACCCCTCTCCCGCTTCGCGGGAGAGGGGCTTTTGTTTTCGTCCTCTCCCGCCGCTCTTAGCCCCTCTCCCGCTTGCGGGAGAGGGGTTGGGGTGAGGGCGCGAGCAACTGCAACAACGTTGTGACCCACTCCGCGCTTTAACCCCAATCCTAGACCGCCGTCGCCCACCGTGCGCCGGCGCGCTGCGAATCCTTCCCTCCACGTCCCGCTATCGCCCCGCGTTGTTCCTACGACCGCGCGCGCGGCCGCGCTAGTGTCGGCACGGTCGCTGGCGTCGCGCCGGCTGGGCGACGCGGTCTTGCGACAGGCGCCGGACCCTTCACGCGGAACGATTCCGCAAACGAGGCTGATATGGACACCATGGAACGCAAACGTTCCAGCCTGCGGCGTTGCGCCGTCTGGTTGGCGGCTGGTCTGTTGTTCGCCGCGCCGTTGGCGCAGGCGCAGAACTTCGAAGCGGTGTACGGCGAAACCGAAACCAGCGAGTTCGGCGAGGACGTGAAATCGGTCAACGTCTGCGGCGGCAAAGGTTCGATCCTGGTCGGCACCCGCAACCGCGGCGATCTGCAGGACGTGCAGGTCACCCGCGTCGACGACAACGGCGTGGACCTGTGGCAGAAGACCTACAGCGTCGCCGGCAGCAAGCGCTCGCTCGGCACGGCCATCGTCGAGCTCACCACCGGCCGCGGCTTCGCCGTCACCGGCGGCGTCGACTACGGCGTCGGCCGCGCCATCTACGTGATGCAGATCGATTGCGAAGGCAATCCGAAATGGACCACGGTCCTGGAAAACCTCAAGCGCGAGCAATACGCCAGCGGCTACGACATCATCGAAGGGCAGGGCGACCGCCATTTCGACCTGATCCTGGTCGGCGAAGAAAACGCCCGCGACAACAAACGCCGCTGGGGCCGCATCGCCCGCCTGGACAACGGCGGCAACGTGCTGTGGAACCAGTACTACGACGGTCTGGACCGCTGGCCCGAGCTGCGTTTCCGCGCGCTCACCGAAAACATCGCCGCCAGCGGCGCGCCGACCGATCTGGTGGTGGCCGGCAATTCGGTCTCGCCCACCGGCCTGAGCAGCGCGCTGATGTTCCGCACCGACTTCGGCGGCGCGCCGGTGTGCAGCACCGCGCTCAACAACTCCGACCACTCGCAGGCGCTGTTCCATGGCGTAACCGCGTTGCGCGGCCGCCAATTCCCCGGGCAATCGGTGTTGGTGGGTTTGAACAACAACATCGACGGCAGCAACGTGCAGGCGTATCTGACCCGGTTCGCCGCCGGTTCCTGCGCGGTGCTGGCGCAATCGCTGTGGGCCGATCCCGAGGGCCGCTCGTTCCGCGCCTACGACGTGTTGGAGACCAACGACGTCACCGGCGCCGGCCCGATGCTGGCCTTGGCCGGCACCCTCGGCCAGCCCGAGTTCGGCGCGGTGTTCGCCGCATCCATCGGCAACCTCGACGACACCCCGCTCAACGTCAACCGCTTCGGCGCGAGCAAAGACATGTTGGTGGCGATCGACCGCAAGTCGACCGACCGCGTGGTCGCCGCCGGTACCTCCTTCAGCGATCGCCCTGGCGTCGGCGATCCGCAGGACATGTACCTGGTCCAGACCGATCCGGTCCTGGGCACCTTGTGCGATACGCCGTGGGATCCCAAGGTTCAGCGGGTGGAGTTCAAGCCGCAGGGCGTGCAGACCCGTGTGGGCCGGATCGAACCGTTCCAGCGCGTGGACACCTCGCTGATGCCGGTGCGCGGCGCCGACATCGTCTGCGAAGTCGATCCGCCCAAGCATTGCCCGGGCGTGATCAACAACGGCATCGTGCAGTTGGGCGTGCACAAGACCGGCTATCTCAATATCGAGTGCCCGGACATCTCGCGTTCCAGCGGCACCAACGGCGGCTCGCTGGTGGGCCTGCGCTACATGCCGACCAACGGCGACGCCGCCTCGCCGGGAAGCCCCTGCGAAGGCTGGGGCGTGGCCAGCGCCGATCTGGGCATCACCGGCAACACTTCGCGTTGCTACGGCGTGATCAACATGTCGGTGGTGTCGTTCGCCGATACGCCTTCGACCGCGACCTCGGTGGTCGATGTCGGTCCCAACCGCACCTTCCGGGTGACCCATCAGTTCACCCCGATCGCGGCGACGCCGTACTTGTACCGGGTCGATGTCAGCATCCAGAACAACGGCAGCCAGACCGTCAACGATCTGCGCTACACCCGCGGCATCGACTACGACGTTCCGCCGAACACGTTCTCCGAGTTCATCACCCTGGCCGGTTCGTCCAGCTACGTGATGGCCTGGAACAACAACGGCTTCAACCAGTTCAATCCGTTGGCGGCGAACAGCGGCACGTCCGGGCCGTTCACCGATCTGGGCCCGGGCGATCAGGGCGCGCACATCGATTTCCGCTTCGGTTCGCTGTCGCCGGGCAAGACGCTCAGCTTCGTCACTTACTACGGCGCGGCGCCGACCGAAGCCGCGGCGTTGGGTGCGTTGAGCACGGTGGGTGCGTCGGTGTATTCGCTGGGTCAGGCCAATTGGAACGGCACCGGCAATCCGCTGGACAGCTTGCCCGATCCGTTCGGCAGCTACGGCTACACCACCGGCGAACCGGCGACGTTCATGTACGGCTTCGACAGCAAGTCGCCGCGCTGATCGATTCGCGATAATTGTTGCTGCGTCATACGGCTCCGGGGATTCGCGTCCCCGGAGCTTTTTTCTGC
Organism: Pseudomonas sp. CGJS7; assembly: GCF_036961695.1. Classification (NCBI taxonomy): domain Bacteria; kingdom Pseudomonadati; phylum Pseudomonadota; class Gammaproteobacteria; order Pseudomonadales; family Pseudomonadaceae; genus Pseudomonas; species Pseudomonas sp. CGJS7. Next base: position 78,901 of record NZ_JBAMDI010000028.1, read on the forward strand.
CGCAGCAAGGCCACGTGCAGCAGCGCCAGCGCGCCGATGGCGAGGATCGCTGCGGCCAGGCTTTGCGCGGTGCGGGCCCAATGCAGACGGTCGATCAAGGCGCCGGCCAGCAGCGTCGCCAGCGGCATCGCGCCCATCGTCGCTGCGGAAAACCAGGTCATCTCGCGGCCCATGCGCCGCGCGTCGGCGCTGCGTTGCAGCCACGACAAGGATTGGATGCCGTAGTAATTCGACGCGCCGGCCAGCAGGCCGAACGCCAGCAGCGCGGCCGGCAATTGCGCCGACGCGACAGCGCTCCATCCCAGCAAGGCGTAAGCCAGCGCCGCCAGCGACCAGCACCACACAATCTTGCGCAGCACCGAGCCCAGCGCGGTCGGCACGCCCGGTGCGGACAACGCCGCGGCGGCGAAGATGCCGACGAACTGGGCGATGTAGATCGACAGATAGCGGCTGTCGTGGCGCTGCACCAGCAGCACCGGCAACAGGATCTGCACCGGGCCGAACACCAGCACGGTGCTGGCCAGCAGATAGGCGTAGTAGCTGCGCGGGATCGCCGCCGCCGATGCGGCGGCGGCCGCATCGGGATCGGCTTGAACGCTAACCGGCTCGCGCTTGCGCACCGCACCGCGTCGGCGCACCGCCGCGATCAACGGCAACGACAAGGCCACGCACAGCGCATCGATGGCGAAGGCGACGGCCAGACCATGCTCGCCGTCGGAGGCGAGGATCAGCCCGCCGGCCAGCATCGGCAGCGCCATCGTCGCCACGCTGGAAGCCACCGCGAAAACCGCGTTGCCGGCGGGCAACAACCCTTTGCGGATATACAAGCCGAAGCACGCGCGTCCGGCCGGGTACGCGACCGCCCACACCAGTCCGCCGATCAACGCCAGCAGATAAATGACCTCGATGGTCATCGCGCCGAACCAGGTGGCGGCAGCGAGGGTGGCGTTGATGAGTACGTACAAGGCGCGGCAAACCCACAGCACCTTGGCCGGGTCGGCGCGGTCGAGGAAGCCGCGGAAGAAGAACAGAAACAGCAGGCTCGGCAGCGCCTCGATCGCCGCGGTCACGCCCAGGTCCAAGGCGCGGCCGGTCAGGCGCATCACCAGGAACGGCAGCGCGATCAGGGTGAAGCTGGCGCCGAAGGTGGTGATCAGATTGTCCAGCAGCAGCCAGCCCAGGCGCGGGTCGCGCCGGGCCAGCCGCCACAGCCGCGCGCTGTCGCGCAGCCGGCGCCAGGCGCCGCGGTGGGTCGGCGCGACAGCGTTCATGGCCGCGCCGGTGGCGAATGCGGGAAGTGTCGCCGCGCGCTCAGTTGCGGTCCGCGCGGCGCAGGAAGAACAGTTCGTCCTCGCGCTGCACGCTCAGGCCGTAGACGCTGGCGATCGCGCGCAGCTTGCCCGCGTCCAGCCGCCACACCGGTTCGACATCGTCCACGCCGACGTCCAGGGTCCATTGCATGCCCAGCCAGTGGGTCAGCACGAAGCCGTCGGGCTTGAGCAGGCGCACCAGGGTTTCGAAGTAGCGCTCCAGGTGGCGCTGGCAGCAGGCGAAGCTGGCCAGGTTGTTGTCGAGAATGCAGTCGAACGCGCCGGCTTCGAAGCGTTCGGCGAAGGCGAGGCTGTGCTTGTTGAGCAGGTGCACCGAGTAATCGGCCAGCCCCAGCTCGCGGCCGTGCCGCCATTCGTTGTGCGCCACCGTCACCGATTCGATCCGGCGCGCCTTGCCCGCCAGCAAACGCGCCACCGAGGAGTTGCCGGTGCCCACGTGCAGTACGTCGCGCCCTTCCAGCGCCGCCTCGGCCAGCCAGCGATTGATCGCGGCCTGATCCTCGGTCGGTTCGCAATCGGAGTAGTCCAGCAGCGGCCAACTGGCGAAATCGTCCGCGGCCGCGTGCGTGGCCACGTCGGGTTCGCGTCCGCAGTCGATGCGCTGCGCGCCGATGTCGAAGCGCGGCTGGAACAGGGGCGTGTGCTGGGACAGCGGAGCGGATTCGTTCATGGGGGCGGTGGTCGAAGACGATGCAAGCCGATTCTTCATCGATACCGCAGGACATGTCGAGCGAGCCGATGCGCGTGCTTCGCGGAATTGCTTGGCGGCGTCACAGATTAAATCGATTGCTGCTTTCATTCTTTCTTGCGAAAGCGCGGCAATGCACTGCGCTCGTGTTGCAGCAATCGTTTCGCCCGCAAGTATTCCAAGTCACCGTCCCCGTTGTTCAAGCACCTGGCGTGCGGATCCGCGAACGCGGCTCTCCGTATCGACGCGTCCGGTCTGCCAATCAGACCCCTGCGAGTTCGCAGCCGCACGTGCGCGCATCGTTGCGCACGGACGCCCGCGCTCGCGTTGCCGGATGCGCGTGCCCCATGCTGAGCCAGTTCGTGTTGACCGGCGTCGTCGGTTTTTCCACCTTGATCCTGTTCGCCTGCCTGGTGTTTTTGGCCGGTTGGGCCTGTTACCGGATGTTGCGGCGGCCGCCTTCGCCGACCTTGAGCCGGTACCCGTTCGTTTCGATCCTGGTGCCGTTCTACAACGAGCCGGAAGAATCGTTTCTGACCACTCTGGAAGCGATCGAGCACAGCGTCTACGCCGGCGAGGTGGAGGTGCTGCTGGTCGACGACGGTTCGACCAATTCCACTCCCGCCGCGCTCGCGCACTGGTTGTCGCAACCACGGCGCAAGCGTTACCGGCTGATCGAGCGCGAGCGCAATGGCGGCGCCAAGGGCCTGGCGCTGGACGCGGCGCTGCCGCTGCTGTCGCCGGATTCGGACGTGGTCACGGTGATCGACAGCGATACGGTGATTCTGCCCGGCGCCTTGCGCAGCGCGGTCGAGGCCTTGTACTCCTCGCCGCGCCACGCCGCTGCCTGCGGTTTGATCGTGCCGGCCGGGCGGCATACCTCGTGGCTGCATCGGCTGCAGTTCTACGAGCACATCGGCGCCTTGGCCGCGATCCGCTACGTGCAGAGCAAGATCGGCGTGGTCAACGTCGTCGCCGGCGCGTTTTCGCTGCATCGCACCCAGGTGATCCGCGAACTGGGCGGGTGGGGCGAGTGGCTGGTCGAGGACATCGCCTGGACCTGGCGCGCCCTGGCCCATGGCTACTCGATCGCTTACGCGCCCGATGCGGTCGCCTACACGATTTGCCCGACCACCCTGGTCGGATTGTTCCGGCAACGCCGGCGCTGGGCGCGCGGGCGCCTGGAGTCGTTCCGCGTGGCCTGGGGGATTTCCTGGCCGCGCACGATGAAGATGCTGCCGTGGTGGCTGCTGTGGGCGCAGTCGGCGTTGGCGCCGACCTCGCTGCTGTTGTTGGCCGGTGGTTTGATCTACCGCAGCGATTCGCTGCTGGCGGTGGCGGCGCTGAATTGGCTGCTGATGGCGGTGCTCAACTTCATTTCGGTGCTGCACTCGCGCACCCGTTTGCAGTTGGGTCCGCTGGATCTGCTGCTGGTGTCGGTCTGCAACACGGTGATCGATGTGCTGTTGCTGCCGGCCAACGTGATCGGTCTGGTCGACGAACTGCGCGGCCATCGTAAAAGCTGGATGACCCGCTGAGCCGATGCCATGGACTATCACCCGTTCCTGAGCGACTACCCCGGGGTCTATTTCGGTCGCGGCTGCCCGAATCAGCGCCGGGTGGCGCTGAGTTTCGACGACGGGCCCGGCCGGGCCACGCCGGAGTTGCTGGCGCTGCTGCGCCAGTTGCGGATCGACGCGACCTTCTTCTGTCTCGGCCGCGCGGTCCGCGCCGCGCCGGGTGTGGTGGCGCGGATGCTCGCCGACGGACATGAGGTGGCCAACCATTCCATGAGCCACACCGACGCGCGCGGGTTGTCGCCGGCTGCGTTGATGGAGCAGGAAGTCCGGCCGGCGACGCGCGAGTTGCTGCGCGCGGGCGTGAACGCGGATTCGGCGCATCTGTTCCGTCCGGCGTACGGCGAAATCGAGGCCGAGCAGGTCGAACGGCTGGGCCGCGAGGGCTACACCGTCGCCGGTTGGTCGATCGACCCCAGCGACTGGCTCGAACCCGAAGCGCCCGGGCATGTGGAATGCGTGGTCGGCGCGGTGCTGGCGCGGATTCATCCCGGCGCGGTGGTGCTGTTGCACGACGGCGACGACGGCGACTACGCGCGCCATCGCATCGTCGACATCGTCCGCGAACTGGTGCCGGCGCTGCGCGCGCAGGGCTATGGTTTCGCCCGGGTCGGCGATTTGTTGCGCGAGCGCCGGGCGGTGCGGACCGACGGTTTAGGGGCCTAGCTCAGATCTGCTCGTAATAGCGCCGGTAACAGATCCAAGCCGACAGCAGCGCGATCCCCAGCGGCAGGAACAAGGCGTTGAGCTCCCAAGCCCGGCGCAGATGCAGGTCGGTCCAGAACAGCAGCGCGCAGTGCAGGGTGTACAGCACCACCACCACCACGCTCGCCGCCGGAACCAGATGGCCGACGATGTGCGGCATGTACAGGGTGTAGGTCGAGGACAGAAACACGCTCAACGCCGAGTAGACCAAGGCGTTGGCCAGATTCAATCGGAACATCAGCCGCGAAGCGGCCGGGTCGTGCCACATGGCGTTCATCGCTATCGTCCTTGTCGATTGCCGCGTCGCCGCGGAAGCTGTTGCGGTCAGTCCTTGCTTGGGCGCGCTCCGCAGGCGTGCGCGTATACGCGCGCCAACTCGCGTTTCAACGCGGCTTGTTCCCGCGCGATTTCGGCGGAGTGAGCCTGCGCCTGCTCTGGTTCGGCGGGCGGCACCGGCGCGGCAGCCGCCGGATCGCGCTTGGGCCATTCGTGGAATCGGTCTGGACGCTGTGCCATGCCTAAGTCCTCGTTGGGAGCCACTACGAATCTAGCGCTGCCGCGGGTTCGGCCCAAGTTCGTCGTGGCGGCATGCATTTGCCGAGTTTGGCCGATAGGGCGCTCGCTGTCTCAGCGCGCGTCCGGATCGTCGCTGCGGTCGCCAACCGCCTCGGGCTCGGCCGGCACCGGCGTCGCCGGTTTCTTGGCCAAACCCAGGCCCATCAACCAGGTCACCACGCCAGCGACGATGCTCCACAGACCCAAGGCCCAGAAATGCTCGGCGATGAAGGTGGTGACCGGTTGCGGGCCGTAGCCGCCGCCGCTGACCTGGGCGATGAGTTTGAACAAGGCGAGGAAGGCCAGGCCGAACATGCCCAGCCCGATGCCGATGAGGGTGAGGGCCAGTCGCGTGGTAGCTCGCATCGTGGGTCCGAGGTGTGGAAGTACCCGACCGACTCAGGCAGAGCGGGCGATCCGCGGACGATATCACCGGCGGGCCCGGCCGATGGCCGTGGCGCCGGTCGGGCAGGGCGGCGCGGGGTCGTTCGCGCGCCCTGCGATCGCGGCTGAAAAGCGCCGGCGCTTTGGACTTCGCCGAATTGTGGGCGATCTTCCATTCGTGGCGGATTTGGCATTTCGGGGACTTTCGCCGGCCATCGCGGCGGCGTATGTTGCCCATCAACATGTTAGGGAACGGTATCCCATGCGCAGGTTGATCCTGGTTCTGATTCTCGCCCTCGGCTTTGCCTTGCCGGCGCTCGCGCAGTCGGTGTCCTTCGGCAGCAAGGTGATCAGCGTCGGCGACCCGGCCGGACGCGTCTACGACGTGGCCGGCAAGCCCAACCGCACCATCCAGTTGGAGAACAAGTTCGGCGCCTCCACCGGCGAGCGCTGGGAGTACTACCTCGGCAACAAGACGGTGCTGATCGTGGTGCGCGAAGGCAAAGTCACCGAGATCAGCGAGGTGTTCTGACGCGCCGCTTCGATCGCCCCGCATCTGGCGGGTAAAGCAAGGCAACAGTCGGAAGGCCAGCGTTCGCTGGCCTTCTTGTATTCGGCGATGCCATCGCCGCGGCGCCGAGGCCGTCCGGGCTCTCGCGCACAACCATTGATAACGACACTCAAGGACAGGAGCGCTGGGCTGTGGGGAAATCGATACTGATCGCGGCAATGATGCTGGTCTGCGCCAATACCGTCGCCGCCGCGACGCCGGCGGCCAAAGCGCCGGCCGCTAAACCGTTGCAACCCTCCGAACTGGCCGGATGGCCGCGCATGCGCGCGACCGATTTCGGCTGCATGCTGGAAAAGCGTTTCGGCGCCGACGCCGGCCGCTTCGGTTGCGCCGCCGACTACGACCGCATCGTCTGGAGCGACGGCTGCGCCGGCGGCGAGAACTACAACGCCGGTCCGGAACTGCCGGCCCGCGTCGCCAAGACCCTGCCCGCGCCGGTCGAATCGGTGTCGCTGGATTGGGAGCACGGCGACTTGCGTTCGGTGACGGTGTATTTCGACCGCAAGCTCGGCAATGCCGAGATCGAGAAGACCTTCGGCGTGCGCATCGACGGATCGAATCGCGACAACCTGATGTCGGTGAACGTCGACGAATGCGCGAAGGGCAAAACCTGCCTGTCGCTGGACGGCTTCGAGCACATCGGCGGCGCCGACCTGGAAGAGGGTTGCGTACCGAACCCGGCGCCGAAGGCGGCCAAGAAGGCCAAGGGCAAGCATTCCTGAGTTCGTCGGCCGAAGGCGCGCGGGCCGGTAGCCGCGGTGGCGGAAGTCGAACCGTAAACCAAACATTCGTAACAGTCGGTGAGCAATCGTACCGAACTGATGAACAGCGCGCCCAGAAGGCAGGGCGTGAAGCTCGCAGAGCGATGGTGAGGAATGGTTGATGTCCCATGCTGGGGTGAGGATCGGTGAGCTTTTGACACGTCGGCTTATCGTGGCCGGGGCCACCACGCCCGTCCGTTGGTACGGCAGGGAGTCGCATCTGCTTGGGGGCAGACATGGACGTGAAATCGCTTTGCACCGCACTTGTGCTTTTGGCGGCCGTTTCTGGTTGCAAGCTTGACCGTGTGGTTCGGGATGATCTGCCCGAGTGGCCATGGAAAGCAGGTGAGGTTTGCGGCGCTGGTCCATGCGCCGAAAATCATGCTTTGAACGCGTGGAATGAAGCGGGGAAATTTTGCAACGGGTATCACCTTGACTCCAAGAAGGCCGCTGAACACAGCAAAGCTGCCCGACTCGGAATTAAGGGTGTTGGTGCTATAGCAGGTGCAATACTTGTGAACGTCACTACTGGCTCAGCGACGAAAGCTTGGGGCAGCGTAGCCGGCGCAGCCAACTCCTTCGGCCCTCAGATGGATGGCCTACTGAACAACGCAGTTGGCGTAAATCAGAGAGTGAGCATAGAGAATGCAATTGCGCGTTGGACGCCGCTGTACCACCAGACAAACGATGCCGGAACCAGGGTGTCTATTGCGATGAGCTTGGTGCACGAATGCGCGATGAGTTCCGCAAAGGCAGAACAAGCAGTTCTCGACGCGATCTCTAAAGCCACAACTAGCACTGCTGAGAAGATCACTCCTGTTCCTATTGCTCCCGCACCGGCGAACTAAGCGTGCCCGGTAAAGGATGGCCCTCGGAGGGTTGGAGCTAGGACGGGTCGACTACGCGACCGGTGGGCCTTGGGATGAGCCGGATGTTTCGGCCGCCCCATGTACATGGCTATATCCGATGCCTCGGGACGTGTGGCGCCCGAACTAGGCTCCAGGGTGCTAGCGTGTGCCGACCGAGCCCCTGGAGCGTGCTATGACCGACTGGCTGGCCCTGCTGGAAGACGAGCCTTGGAAGAACCCGGCGAACTTCATCGACGGGGTCTACGTCGGCCCGGCCATGGCGATCGTCATGCGCGCCAGGGCGAGGCGGGAGGCTGAGCAGGAGGCGGCATACATTAGCCGTTGAGGAAAGGAACAGAGAGCAGCGCTCTAACTCGCCGATCTAGTGTGTTCCCAGGCTGCTCGAACTGCCGGAATGGCCTCCTCCCAGTTCAGGGAGGAGCTGTGGCTTACCTGAGCGTACCTAGCCTCTAGAACCGGGAGGAGGCTCTCAAAGGGCTGGTTGGGATAGGCGATACACCCTGTAATTCCAATGTATAGCGCAGGAGCGTAATCGCGGAAGGCCAGGCCTTCCCGATAGAACGGCGCTGACGAGTAGTGCAGGATCCAATAGTCCAGGCCAGCGCCGGTTTGGTCGCGGGAATGGTTGGTCATGGCAGCGAATGTGGGCAGGGGGCGCTTGACGAACTTCCTGAGGGAAGTGTCCAGTCTATGCCTCTGGCCGAAAGTATTCGTAAACGCGCCGGTTTCCGGGCTCCCTGCACAGGCCCGCCCGCGGCACCTTCTTCAGGCTAGGCGCGGTCTCGGAGGCCGAGAAGGAAGCGCACGCCACCGCGGTTGCGGAGCGGGCTAGGGAGGCTGGGGAGTAGCGCCCACAGCAAAAACCCCGCTGGGGCGGGTTGGGCTAGCGCAGTTCAGCGGGGGCGGGGGGCTTTCGGTCAGTTGGAACGACCGTTCACGGCTTGGCCCGTCAGTCGCTCTTAGGGTGGGCGATGGCAGTGCGCGATACTTCTTTCGGTCGCGTCGAAAGGCAAGTCATTGATTCAGTTGACACTATTTCGGCGTGGCCGAAAAATGAACCAAATGGCGTCAACTTGGTCTAAGGACGCGACAAACCCCTATTTTTAAGCCCTGTCCGTGTTCACTGAAAAGTGTCAATAGCTTTGCTAGTGTTCGCGCCGAAGCAATACCTCCGGGGGGAGGGTTATGGCAATTCTAGTGATGGACTACAAACGACGCGGCACGTTAGGGGCTCCTGTATGAGTTCCCTCGCCGTGATGTCGATCTCCCGGGAAGACGACTTTGCCGGCGGCGAAGCCTGGGTGAGTAGTTTCACCAAGGTGGCCGCAGCCATCTCGTCCCCTCACTTGATCAAGTTAGCTGACCGCCCCAGTTGGGCGAGTTCAGAGCCACACCATGACGAGAAATTGGCCGAACTGCTGGCTTCGACGGAAGAGGTAGCGTCAACCCTTGATTCTCTTGCTGCGGCCGCCGACCACGGCAGAGCACTGGCAGCGGATGTGCGCAATAGGGCAGGCACGCCTAACGCTGTGCTCGATCGTTCGTGCGAGATTCGGGAAATGGTGGAGAACGCTCTGCGGGTGAACGACGTCTCAACTGCGAAAGCGCAACGGGGATTAACTGTTGCTGCGAGCCTTCCTCCTGAGGCACAGAATCGCGTGAGTGAGGTATTGCAGCGCGTTATAGATGGGCTAAAGGCGCTGCGCGAGGCCTTTGAGGCTATTCACGCAGCGATAGAGTTCAGTGCTGATGCTTCGATTGACCCCTCGGAAATGAGTCTCTCGTTCGATGAAATGCTGAGCTCCCGCTACGGAGATCGTTCGAGTCGTATGGCGTCTCTTATTGATCGCCTGAATGACGGGTCCAAACTTTCAGTTGATGGATTACGCAAGCTTTCCCGGCGCAAATCTAACTGACGTTGAGGCCAGTGGATGGCAATCTACTACACGGATGCTCTTCAGGATGCGCTCGGGGATTTTATCGTTGAGTTCACAGAAGAGTTTGACTGGTGGAAATCGGACTTCGGAAATCGAGAGTACTCAAGCGCAATATTTGGCAAAGATTCTTCATACGAACGTGTGCTTGTCAGCGGGAAGGCGTTTGTGCTCCGCCACGTCCATTTGACACCAACAGATCCTGATGCACTTGCTGTGTGGAACAGGCGGTGGAAGCAAAGGTCACGAAAGACTAGTGATCGAGCGCTGGTTTATGTTTCGGACGGGAAAGAAGATCACCTATTGATCGCAGTTCTCGATGAGCCTGATGCGCACGCGATTGCTGAGATGAAAACGCCGGCAGATAGGGCGACAATGGAAGACTTGGCAGATTGCGCTGACGAGTTCTTATGTGGTCAACGAAGTAAGTTCCGGGCTGCATAGGGCTCACCAACAAAAAGCCCCGCAATGCGGGGCTTTTTTGTTGGTCGATCAATTGCTGCCTGAGACGGATCGCTATCCGCATCGCCCACTCGCGGTTGTCGAGCGGCCGCTCCGTACAAAGGTGAGGACTATTGGCCGTTGGGCGGGATTTCAGGCCCGAGCCGCAGATGCGATCTGCCGCTCCCGATGTCCCTGCAGCCTGGGCTATGCCTCCGATCGTCCACAAGCGGGCTGGCCGGCAGCAGCAGCCGCATCTAAAATCGTGCACTACGAGAAAAAAGGGGGGGCACCAATGCACACTGAAGAAAGATGGCGAGGGATCTTCACCTTGCTGATGTATGGTCTTGTTGGTGTTAGAGACCTCAAAAGCTTCTTTCCACGAACTCTTGCCAAGGTGAAAAATGGGGAGGGAATTATTTTTTCCCCGGAGGAAATGAGGCACGCGATTGAGATGGCGCTCAGCTCATCGGAAGATCTGACAAAGTTCGAAGGTGTTCTTCACTCAGAGGAAGAGATACGCCGATATTTCTCGAAGATACTGGAGCGTCTGTCGGATTGATCGTCTGGTTTAGTCCGGGGTCGCGATTTTCCCCTCAAACGATTCTTTGTCATCCCCAGTTCCGCCTTGTCGCCTGCCCCTAGATGTTCTGCAAGACCTTTGAGAAGTACTCGCGAAGAACTGCGTTGGAATAGGGGAGGCCGCCCAAGCGCTCTGCCACTTCAGATAGGTCGATCGAAGAGGCCAACACCCTCTCGATGGCTACCTTCACATCTTCGGGCGAGAACTTACCGAAGCCAGTCCGGGCCATGTGCAATGTTCTCGGGAGATGCTTTTCCAGATCCCTTACGAAAAGTAGCGAGTACAGTATCGCTATTGTCGGCCCGTACCAACTTCTATCGTCCGTCATTCTTCTCAGTATCCATGCGAAATCGATGGCGCGGAGTTTGCCCTAAATGGCTCCGTGCGTGTTGGCTGCAGCTCTACGTGCAATCTTAGTTGGTGGACGCTGGCAATCCGTTGCTGGCCTTGCTGCTAAGACACTGCGACTGCACGGATTCGCATCGGACGATTGGCGTCTGTTATCCGCTTACCGGCTTAGAGAGTGCTGGTTGCGCCGCTGGCTTCCCGTGGCTCGGCCCCTCCAACGCAGGTCGCCCGTCTATCACGCTTGCATCAGAAGGAATGAAGCCAGAACCGCGGACGCTGTCCGTCACACGCATGAACTCGACTTCTACCTTAGCCGAGTTGATGAGCACTTGCGCAACGTTCGCGATAGCAATGGCGCGCTCAATCTCCATCGGATTGTCCGGGTCCGATAGGCCTTCTATCACTGCGAACAAGTGATTGCGGAGATCCTCGATCTTGTTCTTCATGACTTCTCCGCAATTTTTGTCTTTAGGCGGCCTAGGGCAAAGAGCGCCTGACGTAACTCTTTTGGAAAGGCCCCGTATCTTTGTCCGGCGCGTCTAGAATTCTCAGCCGCAGTTACGAGCTCTAAATTTTCTAAGCGGCTATCTGTTGTGTTCCAGTTCTTGAAGACTACCCGGTAGCCCGGGGGGATCGGTCCGTGCGCTTCCTCCCACACTATCCGGTGCACGTATTTCCAATCAGCAGAGTGGTCGCCCGTGAGATTTACCTTCCGCATCACACAGCCGTGGCGGAATATTTCAGTGCCAATGGGTTTCGGCGGGTTAGTGAGGCGTTCTCGCGGCACCTTGTGGCCCGGCTGGAATTCGTGTGGATGCCTCAGCATGTAGTCATCTGTCTTCCTCAAAGCAAGCTGTCCGGCTTTTCGTCGGGTGGCGAGATACGGCCGGCCGATTCGTTCGGAGACCTCGCGAGTGCGCATGTTCGGATATAGCTCGCATAGCAGGGCGATCTCCTGCTCGGTCCATTGCGGAACTCTGGATTTGGGCATGTGGCAGTCTCAAGCTCAACGAGCCATCAAGGATGGTGGCTTCGAATAGCTCAGCAGCATCTCAGGTGATGAGACTGCATCAGCTCAAGTTCCAATCAGAGCAGCGGCTGACTTCTTCGGTTTCAAACCGGAAAAGTGAGTTGTACCCCTTAAGGTGTACAACTACGCAGATCAGCGCAGTTCAACCGTACCCCTCAAGGTATACGGTTGCGGAGTAAGTGCTTGATCTGGCCGGAGTACGCCAATGGCGTCAGTCGCTCACTCGGCAGAATCCGTGGCGGCGTGTGGGCTCCCGAAAGGGACGATCGGGGCTCACATCGGTGGCGATAAATTACCCATTTTTGCCTCTTCTGCGACGTTGAAACCTCGCATAGACAATGAGTTACTGCTGGCGCTGTCCGGCGATCTCAAACTCCGGAAAACCCAATCCCCACAACGCTCAATGGATTTCCTGCAGTTCGAAGGGGGCGCTGTAACGGCGCTCCCCCTTTCCCACCGTTGGTGGAGAGTGGGTAGCGATTCGCACCCCCCTGGCAGAACTCGTGCTCGACCGGTGCCGATACAGGAAATCCTGTATCGCCCTTCATCTCCTCACATTGAGGAAAAGGGATTCGGACCCCAAGCCCTGCGATTCCGGGATTTCCCGGTAACTGTGGCCCCGGCTCACCGTTGAATCACTCCAATCAGAGTGATTTGAGATAGCAGGAATTCCGGCTATCTCCAGGCACTACGAGTTGTCCTCGACGCGGGTCAGAGCATTAGTTCCCTTGACCAGGTTTATTGCATTCTGGCAGTCCGCTTTGTTCACGTAGTCCTCGCCTGAGGCGATGATCTCGTGGTTGTCGGACCAGAGTCGCCACCTGTATTGGCCTTTCGTTCCCAGGCCAGCCAACGCGTTGCCGAGGAGGCCGCCGCCTCCCTCTCGATAGATTTCAAACTTCATGACGATCCCTCCCTGTAGTTCTCCCGAAAACGGGATGGCAGGTGGCGACCGGCCATTGGGTAGCATCTCCGCCCTTGCGACATGCGCGATCGCAACCGGTCGGGCAACCGGCCGCGGAAGGCCAGGAAATCCGTTAACGAGGATTGAGCCGGCTCCCGCCGCTTCGATCCCACTCACTCTGACGGAGCAGGAAATGGAACTACTGTCTCGTATCGTGCTGGCGCTGCTTTGGCTCGCAACCCTTGTCGGTACCGGGGTGGGGGCATACCTACTTAGCTTCGCCTTCGAAGCTCAGGCAGCGCCTGCACAGGCTGCTGGCGCAGGTATGGCTTGCGCCTGCGCGGTCATTCCCTATGTGGTGACCCGAGCAGTCGAAGGCATCCTCGTTGGGCCGAGTGCTCGCAGCTGATTTGCAGACTTTTTGCAGACATGAAAAAGCCGGCGCGAGGCCGGCTTGATCGAAAACATCACGAAAAAATGGTCGGGGAGACAGGATTCGAACCTGCGACCTCTACGTCCCGAACGTAGCGCTCTACCAGACTGAGCTACACCCCGACTTCGTGAGCCGCAAATTCTAGCGGCGACCCCAGGGCCGGCGCAAGGGGTCTGTCGCCAAGAATTCGTCCGCGCGGTCCCGATGCCCCGGAAAACCCCGCCGGGCGGGGCGCGGCGGCGTGGGGCGAGCGATGGAGCAAGGCGGACGTTAGACTATTCCGACCGCCGATCGGCGCCGGGCCAAGCCCGTCCCGCGCCGTCGCGGCCATCCCCACGTACCGCCCGATGCCATTGGAGTTCTTCGCTTGATCAAGCCGCGCACCCCACCCGGGGTCATGGAGCTGCTGCCCCGTGACCAGATCGCGTTCCAGCGCATGCTCGACACGATTCGCCGCAATTTCGAGCGGTTCGGCTTTCTGCCGGTGGAAACCCCGGTGATGGAGCTGACCGAGGTGCTGCTGACCAAGTCGGGCGGCGAGACCGAGCGGCAGGTGTATTTCGCCGAATCCACCGGTTCGCGCGAAAAGAATCTGCAATCCGGCGAAGCCACGCTGCCGGAACTGGCGCTGCGTTTCGATCTGACCGTGCCGCTGGCGCGCTACGTGGCCGAGCACGAACACGATCTGGCGTTCCCGTTCCGCCGCTATCAGATGCAGCGGGTCTACCGCGGCGAGCGCCAGCAGCGCGGGCGTTTCCGCGAGTTCTACCAGTGCGACATCGACGTGGTCGGCAAGGACGCGCTAAGCGTGCGTTACGACGCCGAGCTGCCGGCCTGCATCTACGCGGTGTTCGCCGAACTCGACATCGGCGCGTTCACCATCCAGCTCAACAACCGCAAGCTGCTGCGCGGCTTCTTCGAATCCCAGGGTGTGGCCGAGGGCGAGTTGCAGGCGCTGGTGCTGCGTGAGATCGACAAGCTCGACAAGCGCGGCGCGGACTACGTGCGCGACACCCTGACCGGCCCGGGCTTCGGCCTGGCCGCGGATGCGGTGGCGACCATCCTGCAGTTCGTGGAAGTGCGCTCGACCTCGCATCAGGACGCGCTGGCCAAGCTGGACGCATTGGGCGACGGCAATCAGTCGCTGCGCGAAGGCGTGGCCGAACTGCGCGAGGTGATCGAACTGATCCGCGCGCTGGGCGTGCCGGAGCAGAACTACGCCCTGAACTTCTCGATCGCGCGCGGCCTGGACTACTACACCGGCACGGTCTACGAGACCACCCTCAACGATTACCCGTCGCTGGGTTCGATCTGCTCGGGCGGCCGTTACGAAGACCTGGCCAGCCACTACACCAAGTCCAAGCTGCCCGGCGTGGGCATCTCGATCGGCCTGACCCGGCTGTTCTGGCAGTTGCAGGAAGCCAAGCTGATCAGCACGGCCGAGAGCAGCGTGCAAGTGTTGGTGACGCAAATGAGCGATGCGTTGCTGCCGCAATGCCTGGCGGTGGCCAACGAGTTGCGCCACGGCGGCCTCAACACCGAAGTGGTGATGGAGGCGTCCAAGCTCAAACAGCAATTCCGCTACGCCGACCGAGCCGGCATCCGCTTCGTGGTGGTGCTGGGCGAGGACGAGATCGCCAAGGGCGTGGCCACGGTCAAGGACCTGCGGCGCGAGGATCAGTTCGAAGTGCCGCGCAGCGAATTGGCCCGCACCTTGCGGGTCGAGTTGGAACAATCGCGGGTCATGCAGTGACCCAGCAGCGAATCGGCCGCGAGCGTAGCGCCCGTGTCGGCGCCGGGGATGGTTCGATCCCGGCGCGCATGGGCCGCGCGAACGGCCGCAAATCCGTCGACGCGGATGCGTCGGCGGATTGCGTCATCGGCCTGTCCACGCGCCGGATCGCGATCCGGCGTCGCGGCGGGCCGACTCCACTCCGCGGCGCGCAGGTGCGGCCGCGGTTCCCAATGTTTCATTGACGCACCGACTCCCGAGTACGCTCGGCCGGGTCCGCCGCTCGCGACGGTCCCCGCCGTTCAGATGATCGCCAGGGTGCGAGGCGAGGTTATTGTGAACAAGATCCAGCTCGACGGCCGTTCGCTGACGCGGTCGCAACTCGTTGCCGTGGCCTACGGCGCCCAAGTCGAACTTTCCGCGGCGCAGTTGCCGGCGGTGGCGCGCGCGGCCGATTTTCTGGCCGAACAAGTACGCCGCGAAGAACCGATCTACGGCGTGTCCACCGGTTTCGGCAGCAATGCCGACCGCTTGCTCGGCGCGCACCACCTGCGCGACCAGCTGCCGGGCGCGCGCCGCTCGCAGGAAACCCTGCACGAAGAACTGCAGCGCAATCTGATCGTCACCCACGCGGTGTGCGTGGGCGAGGCGTTCGCGCCGGAGATTGTGCGGGCGATGCTGTGCATCCGCATCAACACCTTGATGCGCGGTCACTCGGGCATCCGGGTGGAAACGCTGAATGCTTTGACCGCGATGCTCAACGCCGGGATCGTGCCGGTGGTGCCGCAACTGGGTTCGGTCGGCGCCAGCGGCGATCTGGCGCCGTTGTCGCATCTGGCCATCGTGCTGCTCGGCGGCGGCGAAGCCTTCTTCGAAGGCGAGCGCATGCCCGGCGCGCAGGCGCTGGAGCGCGCCGGCCTCAAGCCGGTCAAGCTGTCGTACAAGGAAGGTCTGGCGCTCAACAACGGCACCGCGCAGATGTTGGCGTGCGGCGTGTTGGCGCTGGCCAAGCTGGAAGATCTGCTCGACACCGCCGATCTGGCCGCGGCGATGACCATCGACGCCTTCGCCGGCCGTCTGGGCGCGTTCGCGCCGGAAGTGCATGCGCTGCGTCCGCATCCCGGCCAAGTGCGCGTCGCCGAGAATCTGCGCAACTTGCTCGACGGTTCGACCCTGGCCGATATCCCGTACCACCTGGTGCCGCGCTTCCGACCGTGGCTGCCGCAGAGCTGGGACACCGAAGCCGCGCAGCAGCTCAGCTTCGATATCGGCTGGGATTGGGTGCCGTTCGGCCAGCGTCACGGCCGCGAGAAGTTCTACAACCGCTTCCGCCCGTTCCGCGGCGGCAAGAAGCATCAGCCGCAGGACAGCTACTCGCTGCGCTGCATCCCGCAGGTGCACGGCGCGGTCCGCGACGCGATCGCCCAGGCCGCGCGGGTGCTGGAGATCGAGCTCAACTCGCTGACCGACAACCCGATCGTGTTCCCGGACGCGCAGGCCGAGCATGTCGAGCAGCAGGTGATTTCGGCCGGGCACTTCCACGGCATGCCGCTGGCGCTGGCGATGAGCTACGTCAAGGCGGCGATCCCGGTGTTGGCGAGCATCTCCGAGCGGCGCTTGAACAAGCTGGTCGATCCGGCCACCAACGACGGCTTGCCGGGCTTTTTGATCGGCAACGAAGACGCGACCGAATCGGGCCACATGATCGTGCAGTACACCGCCGCGGCGATCGTCAACGATCTGGCCAGCCGCGCGCATCCGGCCTCGGTGTATTCGATCCCGACCAGCGCCAACGCCGAAGACCATGTCTCGATGGGCGCCAACGAGGCGCGCCACGTGCTGGCGATGGCCGAGGATCTGGGCAAGGTGCTGGCGCTGGAGCTGTACACCGCCGCGCAAGCGCTGGACCTGCGCCGCGACATGATCAACGCCGCGCGCGATCTGGCCGATCGCGCCGACGCGCGCACCCTGGCGGCGAAGGTGTTCGGCGGTCCGGTCGGCGACAGCGCCGAGCACGCCGACTTCCTGGCCGAAGTCGAAGGGCTGCGTGCGGAGCTGTCGGCGGCGGACGAGTTCCGTCCGGGCCGCGCGGTTGCGATCGCCCATGCCAAGTTGCGCGAGTCGATTCCGTTCCTCGATCACGATCGCGCGCTCGACGGCGAAGTGGCGACGGCGGTGCAGCTGGTGCGCGACGGCAGTGTGCTGTCGGCGGTGCGCGCGGGTTTGCAGGACTGATCCGATCGCCGTGAAGTGAGTTCCCC
>NZ_JBAMDI010000280.1:0-2480 GCF_036961695.1 Pseudomonas sp. CGJS7
GCGGCTCGCGCGGCTCCTACGGGGGGTCGCCGAAATTTACGCGAGCGCGGCATCCAGCGTCGCCCCGCAATCGGCTTCCAGCTTCAGCGTCGCGATATCGTCGGCGCGGGTCACCCCGCGATTGAGCAGCGCCAACGGCAACCCGGCCTCGCGCGCGGCGCGGGCGAAGCGGAAACCGGAATAAACCATCAGCGAAGAACCGACCACCAGCATCGCGTCGGCCTGCGCCAGCGATTGCTGCGCCGCGCTCACCCGGGCGCGCGGCACGTTCTCGCCGAAGAACACCACGTCGGGTTTGACCATGCCGCCGCAATCGCCGCACACCGGCGTGGCGAAGCGCTCGAAATCCAGCCCTTCCAGGTCCGCGTCGCCGTCGGGCAAGGCCGCCGCGTCCAGGCCGATCCAATCGGGATTGCGCTGTTCCAGTTCGCGTTGCAGCCGCTCGCGCGCTTGCCGCGCGCCGCAATCCAGGCAGACCACTTCGTCCAGGCAACCGTGCAGATCGACCACGTCGAGGCTGCCGGCGCGCGCGTGCAGGCCGTCGACGTTCTGGGTCACCAAGGCGTGATCGGGCTCGCGCTGCTGCCAGCGCGCCAGCGCCCGATGTCCGGCGTTGGGCCGGGCGCCGGCGAACGCCGGCCAGCCGACGAAGCTGCGCGCCCAGTAGCGCGCACGGGCGCGGGCGTCGCCGACGAAGGCGCGGAAATCGATCGGCGGTTTGCGTTGCCAGGCGCCGTGCTCGTCGCGGTAATGCGGGATGCCCGAATCGGTGCTGATGCCGGCGCCGGTCAGCACGAACACGCGCCGGTGCGGACGCAGCCAGTCGTGCAGGCGCTGGGCGGCGTCGGTGGTGGCGGGGGCCGGGACGGTGGCGGTCATAAGGTGCTGGCGATAGCGGCGGGCTGGGGTGAGAAATGGTGGCGTTCGCTGCCGATCCAAGGGGATTGAGCGGGCCGCCGCCGGGTCAGGACAGATGCGATTTTTCGCCTGGGTACTCCGCCGCCACCACTTCGAAGGTATCGAGCAAGGTTTGCTGCAAGGCCTCGGCCGAGACTTCGACGGCACGGATTTCCAAGGCCGCCTCGTCGGGGCGGTGCATGTCCACAGTCAGGTACAGGCGGTCGCGGGTGGGAATCAGGAAACTCAGCAAGTGCAAGGTCGTATCGCCCAGATTGAGGAAGCCCCACAGATCCGACAGGTTGCCGGTGTCGGGCGCTTGCTCGGAGTCGTCGGCGAAGATCGAATGGATCCGTTCCGGCGCCAAGTCGCCGAAAACATCCGGCCGCGGCTGGAAACGGGCGCCGTTTCGAAAGCTCTTCAGATCCCTGTGCAGCAGAAACAGGAAGGCTGGAACGTAAACCGCATTGTCGTTCGCGGTCAGATGGGTATCGGCGGCATGGATGTCCACGCACCGCATCTGCTCGCTGCCGGGATCTTTCGCGGCGATCTGGAACTGCAAGGTGTTCTTGTCGCCGAAGATGCGCGTGGGCATGGAGTTCCGGTTCTGTTTGCATCGTCTGCCTGCCATTTTGCTGCGTTGGCTTGGCCTTGCAACGGCCGTGCGGGTTTTGAGCGAACGATCCCTCGCGCGCCGCCCGGCGATGCGGTGCGCGTCACGGCGACAGTAAAAAAAGGCCGCCCGGATCGCTCCGGGCGGCCTGGCTACCCGCGAGCGGAGGGCTCGCGGATCGCCGGGGGGAGGTCCCTGTGCAGCGGCATGCCTCCTGCAGCCGCCGCGATTACCAGACGATGCCCGCGCCGATGGTGACGCCCACATCGCCCTTGGAGTTGCTGTTGCCGGAGAACTTGTAGACGTAACGGCCGTCCTCGGTGATGGTCGAGATGCCGATGGCGAAGCCGGTTTCGCCGCGGTAGGTGCTCGCCGCCATCGCCGCCATGCTCTTGCCGGGCATGTAGGACTGCGGCAGACCGGCCACCGCCATCGCCGAGGCGACGCCGGCGCTGGCCTTGTCGTCGAGCCGGCCGATTTCGCGACGCAGGCTGTTGCCCCAATTGTCGGTGTACTGGTTGGAGGTGCTGATCGCGCGGTTCACCCCTTCGTTGAGCTGTTGCACGTTGACCGCGTCGGTGTTGGCGGTGCCGGCGCGCACGTTGCGGATGTTGACCGAGCCGCCGCCGTTGTTGAGGGTGATCTGGGTGTTGTTGACGCTGCCGTCGACGTTGGTGTCGTAACGCACGGTGCCGTTCTGCGAGGCCTTGAGCTGGGCGACGTTGACCGCGTCGTTGTCCTGGGTGCCGTTGGCGACGTTGGTGATCTGGCGTTTCTGGTTGGCGTTGCCCACCGAGACCGTGTTGGCGCGATCGGCCACCGCGCCCTGGCCCAATGCGACCGCGCCGCTGGCGGTTGCGCTGGCGCTTTCGCCGACCGCGACGGCGTTGGTGGCGCCGGCGGCGATCGAACTGTTGGCGCCGAGCGCGGTGCTGCCGTCGGCGTTGACCCGGGCGTTGCCGCCGATGGC
>NZ_JBAMDI010000281.1:0-2383 GCF_036961695.1 Pseudomonas sp. CGJS7
GTAAGCGTCCGGCGAACTCACCTTCCGAACTCCAGCATTAAGGGCGATGGTGTCCGCGTATTTTTAAGCGGACGCGATCACCCTTATCGCCAGGATTTCCATGCGCCAACGAAGCTCTTATCCGAAACCATTCAAAGCCCAGGTTGTTCAGGAATGCCTGCAACCTGGCGCAACCGTGTCCAGTGTCGCCATCAGTCACGGCATCAACGCCAACGTCATCCGCAAATGGCTGCCGCTCTATCGAGACCCGCCCGCAGCAACCTCTTTGCCAGCATTTGTCCCGCTAAAAGCCGCACCTAAACGGCCAGCCGAAGCCTCAGTGATCATCGAGTTGCCCATGACTGGGCAAGTGATCACGGTGAAATGGCCAGCCTCGGATCCTGAGGGTTGCGCGCAATTTATCCGGGCTGTCACTCAATGATCCGCATCGATGCGATCTGGCTGGCCACCGAGCCGATGGACATGCGCGCCGGCACCGAAACGGCATTGGCCCGGGTGGTCGCGGTGTTCGGTGCGGCGAAGCCGCACTGCGCTTACCTGTTCGCCAATCGCCGGGCTAACCGAATGAAAGTGCTGGTGCACGACGGCGTGGGAGTCTGGCTTGCTGCGCGGCGACTGAATCAAGGCAAGTTTCACTGGCCCGGCATTCGCCATGGATGCGAGGTTGAACTCGACAGCGAACAACTTCAGGCCTTGGTGCTGGGCCTGCCGTGGCAGCGTGTCGGTGCAGGCGGTGTGATCAGCATGCTGTAAACGCCGGCCATTTGGCCGGTCTACTTGTCGTCGTTCTGTGCCTGCTCTGGCACAATCGGCGGCATGACTTTTTCGCCCAACCTCGACCAGATGACCCCGGAACAGCTTCGTGCCTTGGCGGCACGGGCGTTGCAGTTGCAGTCCCAGGTCGAGGCGATGAGCAAGAAGATCCAGAACGATGGAACTCTCATCGAACAGTTCAAGTTCGAAATCGCCCTGCTCAAACGCCACAAGTTTGCCAAGCGCAGCGAGCAAATCAGCCCGGCGCAAGGCAGCTTGCTGGATGACCTGCTCGATACAGACCTTGAAGCGATTGAGGCCGAGCTGAAACAGCTTCTTCCCACTTCGTCACAGTCTGAGCCACGGCAATCGCCCAAACGTGCACCATTGCCGCCGCAGTTTCCACGCACGGTGATTCGTCACGAACCCGAAAACACCCAGTGCGCCTGTGGCTGCCAACTTCAACGCATCGGCGAAGACGTCAGCGAGAAGCTGGATTACACACCGGGCGTGTTTACCGTCGAGCAACATGTGCGTGGCAAATGGGCCTGCCGTCAGTGCGAAACACTGATCCAGGCGCCAGTGCCGGCGCAGGTGATCGACAAAGGCATCCCGACCGCAGGCTTGCTGGCCCACGTCATGGTGGCCAAGTTTGCCGATCATTTGCCGCTGTACCGGCAGGAGAAAATCTTTGGCCGCGCCGGGTTGGAAATTGCTCGCTCGACCTTGGCTCAGTGGGTCGGACAAACCGGTGTGCGGCTCCAGCCGCTGGTCGATGCACTGCGTGAAGCCGTGCTGAACCAAGGCGTGATTCACGCTGATGAAACACCGGTGCAAATGCTTGCGCCGGGCGAGAAGAAAACCCACCGAGCCTATGTCTGGGCCTATAGCACGACGCCGTTTTCGGCGCTCAATGCTGTGGTTTACGATTTCAGCCCAAGCCGTGCTGGCGAACACGCACGTAACTTCCTGGGCAACTGGAACGGCAAGTTGGTCTGCGATGACTTCGCGGGCTACAAAGCTGGTTTTGACCAAGGCATTACTGAAATCGGCTGCATGGCTCATGCTCGCCGCAAGTTCTTCGACCTGCATGTCGCGAACAAAAGTCAGCTGGCCGAACAGGCGCTGCACTCGATTGGCGGTTTGTACGAGGTTGAACGCCAGGCTCGGGATATGAGCAACGAAGACCGTTGGCGAATACGTCAGGAAATGGCGGTACCGATCAGCAAAACACTGCATGACTGGATGTTGGCCCAGCGCGATCTGGTGCCGAACGGATCAGCCACGGCCAAAGCCCTCGATTACAGCCTGAAACGCTGGGTAGCGCTGACGCGCTACCTGGACGATGGGGCTGTGCCTATCGACAACAATCAGGTGGAGAACCAGATACGGCCATGGGCGCTCGGACGCTCGAACTGGTTGTTTGCCGGGTCGCTGCGCAGTGGCAAACGGGCCGCGGCGATCATGAGCCTGATCCAGTCGGCGCGCATGAATGGGCATGATCCGTATGCCTATCTCAAGGATGTGTTGACGCGGTTGCCGACACAGCGGGCCAGTGAGATCGGGCAATTGCTGCCGCATCAGTGGGTGCCGGCCTGACTTACGCAAGGTGAGTTGGGCGGACGCTTAC
>NZ_JBAMDI010000282.1:0-2221 GCF_036961695.1 Pseudomonas sp. CGJS7
ACCGACCGCATCGAGCTGGCTCTTGTTGACCGCATCGGTAGCAGCGACGCCCGCGGCGACGTTGCTCACGACTTGGTTGCCGGCGTTGATACCGGCCGAGGTCACGCTGGGGCCACCGGTGATGGTCAGACCGGTGTTGTCCAGACGGCTGTTGCCCGCAACGACGCTGGTAACGGTGATGTCGTCGGCCAGATCGAAGTTGACGTTATCGTCGGTACCGGTCTTGCTGACCACGATGTTGCCGTCGCCGTTCTTGAAGTCCACCGCTTCGCCCGGAGCCACGTTGGTGCTGTTGGCGCCTTGCGCGGTGATGTTGAAGCCGGCGTTGGCGGTCGAACCGACCGCATCGAGCTGGCTCTTGTTGACCGCATCGGTAGCCGCGACGCCAGCGGCGACGTTGCTCACGACTTGGTTGCCGGCGTTGATACCGGCCGAGGTCACGCTGGGGCCACCGGTGATGGTCAGACCGGTGTTGTCGAGGCGGCTATTGCCCGCAACGACGCTGCTGACGGTGATGTCGTCGGCCAGATCGAAGTTGACGTTATCGTCCGCGCCGGTCTTGCTGACCACGATGTTGCCGTCGGTGCTCTTGAAGTCCACCGTTTCGCCCGGCGCCACGTTGGTGCTGTTGGCGCCCTGCGCGGTGACGTTGAAACCGGCGCTGGCGGTCGAGCCGACCGCATCGAGCTGGCTCTTATTGACCGCGTCGGTAGCCGCGACGCCGGCGGCGACGTTGCTGACGACTCGGTCGCCCGCGTTGATGCCGGCCGTCGTCACGCTCGGACCACCAGCGATGGTCAAGCCGGTGTTGTCCAGACGGGTATTGCCCGCAACGACGCTGATGACGGCGATGTCGTCGGCCAGATCGAAGTTGAGGTTATCGTCCGCGCCGGTCTTGCTGACGACGATGTTGCCGTCGGCGCTCTTGAAGTCCACCGTTTCGCCTGGGGCCACGTTGGTGCTGTTGGCGCCTTGCGCGGTGATGTTGAAACCGGCGTTCGCGGTCGAGCCGACCGCGTCGAGCTGGCTCTTGTTGACCGCGTCGGTCGCCGCGACGCCAGCGGCAACGTTGCTGACGACTTGGTTGCCGGCGTTGATGCCGGCCGCAGTCACGCTCGGACCGCCGGTGATGGTCAGGCCGGTGTTGTCGAGGCGGCTATTGCCCGCAACGACGCTGTTGACGGTGATGTCGTCGGCCAGATCGAAGTTGACGTTGTTGTCGGTGGCGGCCTTGCTGACGACGATGTTGCCGTCGCCGTTCTTCAGGTCGATCGACTCGCTCGGATCGACGTTGGAGCCGTTGGCGCCCTGCGCAGTGAGGGTGAAACCGGCACCGGCCGCCTGCACCGCCTGGTTGGTGGCGAACAACTGGCTGCCGTTGACCGCATCGGTGCTGGTCGCGCTCAGATCGGCCGGAGCGACGTTGACGATCTTGTTCGGACCGGTACCGCCGTGATTGGCGCTGAACGCACCCGCGCCGCCGTTGGCGGCCGGATCCCACAACAGCGAATCCTGGCCGAGCGCGGTGATCTTGCTGTCCACCGCCTTCAACTGGCTGACGTTGACCGCGTCGGTATCGGTTGCGCCGGCGGCGAGGTTGGTGATTCGACGCTCGTTGGCAGCGCTGCCCAACGACACTTCACCGTTCGGCACGGTGCCGGCGATGGCGTAGGTCGATGCCGGCGGCACATAGGCTGCAGTGCCGAGCGTGGCGCCGTCGGCGACGGAGCGGGCGCCGAGCGCGACGCTGCCGGCATGACTGACGTGGGATTGGGTACCCAGCGCGGTGCCGAAGGCTGCGATCACACTCGATTGCATACCAATCGAAGTCGAGTAGTCCGCCGCCGCGTTGGCGCGGTCGCCCATTGCGCTGGCCCATTCCCCAGAGGCTTGCGTTTCCGAGCCCAGCGCGGTCGCGCCGATCCCGGTCGCCTTGGCCCGATCGCCCAGCGCAGCGGCGAAGTTTTTATCGGCCACGGCGTCGTTACCGAACGCGACCGAAGCATCGCCGCTGGCGATCGTATCGTCGCCGATCGCGATGGTGTTCTGGAACGTGGCTGCAGCCTTGTTGCCGATGGCGATCGAAGAATTGCCGCTGGACACCGCTTCGCTGCCCATGGCGATGGCGAACTGGTCCGAAGCGCGCGCACCGTAACCCACCGCGGTGGCATGCGGGGCGGTCGCGAACGCATCGGACTGAGACATGCCGGTGTCGTTGGTA
>NZ_JBAMDI010000283.1:0-1909 GCF_036961695.1 Pseudomonas sp. CGJS7
GCCGACCGCATCGAGCTGGCTCTTGTTGACCGCATCGGTAGCCGCGACGCCAGCGGCGACGTTGCTGACGACTTGGTTGCCGGCGTTGATACCGGCCGAGGTCACGCTGGGGCCACCGGTGATGGTCAGACCGGTGTTGTCCAGACGTGTATTGCCCGCAACCACGCTGCTGACGGTGATGTCGTCGGCCAGATCGAAGTTGACGTTATCGTCCGCACCGGTCTTGCTGACGACGATGTTGCCGTCGGCGCTCTTGAAGTCCACCGTTTCGCCCGGCGCCACGTTGGTGCTGTTGGCGCCCTGCGCGGTGACGTTGAAACCGGCGCTCGCGGTCGAGCCGACCGCATCGAGCTGGCTCTTGTTGACCGCATCGGTAGCCGCGACGCCCGCTGCGACGTTGCTGACGACTTGGTTGCCGGCGTTGATACCGGCCGAGGTCACGCTCGGACCGCCAGTGATGGTCAGGCCGGTGTTGTCCAGACGGCTATTGCCCGCAACGACGCTGTTGACGGTGATGTCGTCGGCCAGATCGAAGTTGACGTTATCGTCGGCACCGGTCTTGCTGACGACGATATTGCCGTCGCCGTTCTTGAAGTCCACCGCTTCGCCCGGAGCTACGTTGGTGCTGTTGGCGCCCTGCGCGGTGATGTTGAAGCCGGCGTTCGCGGTCGAACCGACCGCATCCAACTGGCTCTTGTTGACCGCATCGGTAGCCGCGACGCCGGCGGCGACGTTGCTGACGACTTGGTTGCCGGCGTTGATGCCGGCCGCGGTCACGCTCGGACCACCGGTGATGGTCAGACCGGTATTGTCGAGGCGGCTATTGCCCGCAACGACACTGTTGACGGTGATGTCATCGGCCAGATCGAAGTTGACGTTGTCGTCGGTGCCGGTCTTGCTGACGACGATGTTGCTGTCGCCGTTCTTGAAATCCACCGCTTCGCCTGGAGCCACGTTGGTGCTGTTGGCGCCTTGCGCAGTGATGTTGAAGCCGGCGTTGGCGGTCGAACCGACCGCATCGAGCTGGCTCTTGTTGACCGCATCGGTAGCTGCGACGCCAGCGGCGACATTGCTGACGACTTGGTTGCCGGCGTTGATGCCGGCCGAGGTCACGCTCGGGCCACCGGCGATGGTCAGACCGGTGCTGTCGAGACGGCTGTTGCCGGCGACGACACTGTTGACGGTGATGTCGTCGGCCAGATCGAAGTTGACGTTATCGTCCGCCCCCGTCTTGCTGACGACGATGTTGCCGTCGCCGTTCTTGAAGTCCACCGCTTCGCCCGGAGCCACGTTGGTACTGTTGGCGCCCTGCGCGGTGATGTTGAAGCCGGCGTTGGCGGTCGAGCCGATCGCATCGAGCTGGCTCTTGTTGACCGCATCGGTAGCCGTAACGCCAGCGGCGACGTTGCTGACGACCTGGTTGCCGGCGTTGATACCGGCCGAGGTCACGCTCGGACCGCCGGTGATGGTCAGGCCGGTGTTGTCCAGACGGCTGTTGCCCGCAACGACGCTGGTGACGGTGATGTCGTCGGCCAGATCGAAGTTGACGTTATCGTCCGCACCGGTCTTGCTGACGACGATGTTGCTGTCGCCGTTCTTGAAGTCCACCGTTTCGCCCGGCGCCACGGTGGTGCCGTTAGCGCCTTGCGCGGTGACGTTAAAACCGGCGCCGGCCGCCTGCACCGCTTGGTTGGTGGCGAACAACTGGCTGCCGTTGACCGCATCGGTGCTGGTCGCGCTCAGGTCGGCCGCGGTCACACCGGTGATCTTGCCGGTGCCCCCGTCGTTGATCACCACGTTACCGAACTTCGGCGACTCGGCCAGCTGCACGTTGATCGCGCCGGTGGTCGGGTCGGTCACCGTCTTCAGGTTGGCGCCCGAATAGGTGCCGGCCGTGGCGGCATCGCCC
>NZ_JBAMDI010000284.1:0-1873 GCF_036961695.1 Pseudomonas sp. CGJS7
GGCCGCCTGGGCTTCGATCAGGCGATGCAGCGGCTGGCTCGGCGCGAACGTGGCCGGGGCGGTATTCCAGGCAGCCAGCGTTGCGGCACGTTCCGCCGTCGTCAGCATCGGCAACTCGCTGACGCGCGTGCCGGGGGCGCTGACGATACCTTCGAGCAACGCCTGCCAGTGGCCCGCCAGGCGCTCGATGGTGGTTGAGTCGAACAGGTCGGTCGCGTAGGTCAGCGACGCCCACAACTGCCCCTGCTCTTCATGGGTATCGAGCATCAGGTCGAATTGCGCGGTCTGGCTCTCCCAGTTCAGCGATTCGACCCGCAGCCCCGGCAGCTCATGGGCCTGCCGGCCCGCGCCACGGTGCGCCTGGTGATTGAACAGCACCTGGAACAACGGGCTGTGACTGAGGTTGCGCTCCGGCGCCAAGGCTTCGACCAGTTGCTCGAACGGCAGGTCCTGATGCTCCTGGGCGCCCAGCGCCGCCTCCTTGGCCTGTTGCAGCAATGTGGTGAACGGCGCCTGACCATCGACTTCGGCGCTGAGCACCTGGGTATTGACGAAGAAGCCGATCAGGCGCTCGGTCTCTGCGCGGTTGCGGTTGCCGATCGGCACGCCGACACGGATATCGCGCTGTCGGCTGTAGCGGTGCAACAGCGCCTGGAACGACGCCAGCAGGACCATGTACAGGGTCGCCCCCTGCTGCCGCGCTACCTCTTGCAAACCCCTGCCCAGCTCGGCCGACAGTTCGATATCCAGGCGTGCGCCACGCAAGCTCTGCAGCGCTGGCCGCGGACGATCCAGCGGCAATTCCAGCACCGGCTGCTCGCCGCCCAGGCGGGTGGTCCAGTAGGCCAATTGGCGCTCGCGCTCGCCAGCCTCCATCCATTGGCGCTGCCACAATGCATAGTCGGCATACTGGATCGGCAGCGCCGGCAGCTCGGGCTGCTGGCCACGACTGAACGCGCCATAGCAGTTGATCAGCTCCTCGACCATCAACTGCATCGAGGCGCCGTCGGAAATGATGTGGTGCTGGGTCAACACCAGCACATGGTCGTCTTCGCTCACCTGCAGCAGGCGCGCGCGCAGCAACGGCCCTTCGCCCAGGTCGAAGAGCACGGCGATCTCCCCCGCCACCGCCTGTTCCAGTTGCCCGGCATCGGTCAGTACCTGCACCGGCAGCGGCAGCGCGAACGGCGCGCGAACCTGCTGCAGCAACTGCCCGTCGACCTCGACGAACACGCTGCGCAGTACTTCGTGACGCTCGATCAGCGTCGCGAAGCTGCGCTGCAGCGCGGCCATGTCCAGGGCGCCGCGCAAGCGCAGCGCCGTGGGGATGTGATACGCCGCGCTGTGCGGTTCCAGGTTCCAGAGGAACCACTGACGCTCCTGGGCATAGGACAGCCGAAGGGGCTCGTCGGCATCACGCCGGAAAATCGGCGCGATGCCATAGAGGTTGACCCCCTTCTGACTCAGCAGAATCGCCAAGGCTTTGCGCTTCTCGGAAGAAAGCGCGCTTACCGATTCGATTAGTTGCTGCATGCCGTGTCCTCACTAGGAAATCAGTTTTTCAAGATCATCGGCAGTTAGACGATTGAGGTCCTCCAAGGATTTAGCCAAAACATCGTGCAGTGGATCGAGCGCGGGCTGCAGGGCCTGCAAGGCCTCGCAGAAGTCCGCCAGGTCGCGGGCCAGGAACAGCGTCTTGACCGGCACTTCATGGCCCAGCGCTTCGCGCAGGCGCAGCACTACCTGGGTGGCCAGCAACGAATGGCCGCCAAGCTCGAAGAAGTTGTCGCTCAAGCCTACTTGCTCCAGCTCCAGCACCTGAGCCCAGATGCCTGCCACCTGCTGTTCCAGTTCAGTGACTGGCGCCACATAA